>JBJMLW010000117.1:0-9304 GCA_045805105.1 Flavisolibacter sp.
CAGACAGGAAAGGAATATGAGAATTTGAAAAATCAGTTTCTGAACAAGCAGAAACACAAGGTGATCATTCCATACGAAGAAGCAGTTGTAACGAAAGAATACTTCGACTGGAAAAATTATTCACCGGTAAAACCGGCAGTTGACGGTGTTAAGGTTTTGAAGCAATTCGATCTTGCTACCATTGCAAAATATATCGACTGGGCCCCATTCTTTATTGGCTGGGAAATGCCAGGACGTTTTCCGGAAGTACTCACAGATAAAATATTTGGTGTTGAAGCTACCCGCCTTTATAATGATGCACAGAAGCTTGTAGAAAAAATTGTAAATGAGAAATGGTTTACCGCTGATGGTGTCATTGGCTTCTGGCCTGCGCAAAGCAATAACAGGGATACCATTATTTTACAAACATCACAGGGAACGGTGCAGCTGGAATCTTTGCGACAGCAAATGAAAAAGGCTGCAGGACAACCCTCCTACTCACTGGCAGATTTTGTGAAACCCGCATCTAATACATCACCGCTCGGCGACGGTCGTGATGCAACAGATTATATGGGCGCTTTTGCGGTAACCATAAAAGGAGCCCGCCAGCATATCGACCGCTTTGCAGCTGAACATGATGAATACAACAAGATCATGGTACAGATTCTTGCAGACCGTTTTGTTGAAGCCTTTGCAGAATGCCTGCACCAGAAGGTGAGAAAAGAATTCTGGGGTTATGAAAAAAATGAAACTCTGACAAACGAAGAACTTATCCGCGAACAATATAAAGGTATCCGTCCTGCTCCAGGTTATCCCGCTTGTCCAGACCATACGGAGAAAACCAAATTATTTTCACTTTTACAGGTAGAAGAAAACATTGGAATACACCTTACGGAAAGTCTCGCAATGGATCCACCCGCTTCTGTATGCGGCTGGTATTTCGCTCATCCCCAAAGTCATTATTTCGGTCTTGGAAAAATTGGTAAAGACCAGCTGGAAGACTATGCGCGTCGCAAAAACATGAGCATCGAAGATGCAGAGCGCTGGTTGAGACCAGTACTGGAGTAAGTCAAAATTTAAAATTTAAAATTCAAAAAAAATCAAAATAGTAGTATACCTTATTAACTAAGGCTTTTGAATTTTGACTTTTGAATTTTGAATTTTTATTTAACAAATATCCGTTTGTCGAAATCTACATCACATTGATCGAAAGTCATTTCTTAATGCACAGCCTGCGTTGCATCTTTGTTTTAGCAAGCAGCTAACAATCCAGAAAAACCAAAACGAATCAGACCAATATTCTAAAGAAGAACCGAATCCAGAAAAACCGAAGAATCCAAATCCTGAAGAAGAACCAGACCAGATCCAGAAAAACCGTATCCAAATCCTTTGAAGAAGTATCCTTTATCCGAATGAAACCATTAAGCTGTCAGGTCAATCAAATTATAGATTAATCCGTACCCCTCTGAAGCTAATCCGGACCTTGACAAATTCTTACCGCCCAGCAATGGGCGGTTTTTTATTTCACTGTGATAATCTTTGTCTATGTGAGTCTCTGGTCAATGTCTTTCCCGTAAAATCACTTAGGAAAAACCAGATGAAAAATTAAACATCCAGCGGAAATCACACACGTGAAAAAAACATTCGTAAAACTACTAATAATTTAATTGCACAATTTTTAAGAGATTCCGGTGATGCATAGCCGAAAACAAAGCAATGTTCTGCAAATCAGATCATTGTTATAGCAATAAATTTATTATGCATGATGTTTGTATGAATTGATAAAAATATTTCTTTCTCATCCTTACTAAAGGCTTGCATTTACCTGATTCTATTTCTACATTTATCCCCGTTTGTGTGCCCGAACCTGTGTTTTGTACCATTTTTTTAATCACGTACGTTATGAAAAACCACAATGCCTTCCTGGTAGTCCTACGACGCAGCTACCTATTTTCCTTTGACGTTTCCAGGCAAATGGATTTCTCAACGTCCGCCAAAATCACATTTATAGAAAATGCCTGATGATAAGATCATCAGCTTGAAAGAATTTTTATATATCAATCATATATAATCGTCAATCCTTATGAAAAAAATAGTTACGTTACTCGCAATCAGCTTGCCCTTCTTACTGCATGCCCAGGGCTTCCAGGTAAGTTTACAGGGACAAAGACAACAGGCCATGGCCGGTGCTGGAACTGGTTTACTCACCGATGGTGCTGCAATGTTCTATAATCCGGGAAGTGTATCCTTCCTGAAAAGTAACAGCATTAGTGTTGGTGCAACACCTGTGATCTCTCACAGCCAGTATGTTGATGCGTCTTCATCAAATGCATCAGAAACCACTTCACCTGTAAGCTATCCTTTTACAGCTTATGCTGTATTCGGAAAGAAAGACAGCAGGTTGAAATATGGTGTTGCTGCCTATACTCCATTTGGAAGTACCATTGATTGGGAGAAAGGATGGACAGGAAGATTTGCACTTACACACCTGCAATTATTTGCCGTATATATCCAACCTACGATGAGCTACAGGATCAGTGATAAAATCGGCATCGGTGCTGGTTTTGTTTATGGTACCGGTAAAGTAAACCTGCAGCGGGACATACCTGTTGTTGATAACAAAGGTGATTATGGTCATGCTGAACTTGCAGGTAATGCAAGTGGCTATGGCTTCAATGCCGGAATTTATTATAAACCGGTAAATACAGTTTCTTTCGGATTGACATACCACTCAGATGTAAAAATGAAAATGGATAAAGGAACTGCTACGTTTACGGTTCCTGCATCCTTGTCTTCAAGTTTTCCATCCGGAAACTTTTCAACATCTCTTCCTCTGCCAAAGATTATTACTCTTGGAATAGGATTAACTCCATGCAGCAGACTTGCAATTGCATTTGACGGAAGCATGATTGGATGGGAAACCTTTGACACCCTTTCTTTTGATTACGAAAAAAATACACCTGAATTACAGGATACAAAATCAGCGCGTAACTATAAAAATACTTTTGCGTACCGTCTCGGTGCCGAGTATCATGTTTCAAACAACTTTGATACAAGACTTGGTATTAAATACCTGATTTCACCTGTTCAGGATGGTTATGTAAGCCCGGATGTTCCGGATGCAACTCATTTTAATTATTCAATAGGATTTGGCTACAAAATGAATAAGAGCCTTACCCTTGATGCATCCTTTACATACCAGCATATGAAAAGACAGGATACCAATATTGAAACGCAGATGAGTGGTACATATAAGACCAACATCTACATGCCTGGTATTTCCATCAACTATAACTTTTAATCCAATTAACGTGAAAACAATAATTAACCAACTTCTCACTGCTGCATCTGTTACAGTTTTATTTGCTTCATGCAAACCAGAACTGGATGTTCCTGTAGCAAGTAAAGGCAGTCTTAACGTAACTACGTATGTAGCCCTTGGTAGCTCAATGAGTGCCGGCTATGCTGATAACGCGTTGTATGCCGACGGACAGAATTATTCCTATCCTAATATGATTGCACAACAGTTAAGGCTTGTTGGAGGGGGAGAATTCAAACAACCGATGGTAAGTAATACATCAGTTGGTATAGGTGCTGCAATGAATGCCAGGATGATGCTGGCTCCGGTAACAGATTGTGCAGGTGTTACATCACTTGCGCCAAAATTTTCCGCAGCATCAGGTGACCTTTCAATTTTGGCTACCAGTGTTGCTGCACAGGGACCATTTAATAATATGTCTGTTCCGGGTGCAAAGGCAACCACGATAATTTACCCGGGTTATGGAGATTATACGCAGGGTGCTGGAAACTTCAATCCTTTCTTTACGCGTATGACCACCAATCCTCAGAGCAGCTCTATTCTTGCTGAAGCACTTGCACAGAATCCTACATTCTTTTCCCTGCTTGTAGGTAGTGATGATGCACTTGGATATGCTATCTCAGGAGGTGCCGCTGATGTCATTACACCATCAGCTGGTCCTGCAGGAATTGGCTTTGATGCAAGTATCGATATGATTGTTGATAATATGACAGCTAACGGTGCAAAAGGTGTAATAGCAGGTATTCCTGAAATTACTTCACTTCCATATTTTACAACGGTTCCTTATAATGGTCTCATGCTTGATAATGCAAATGCCGCTGCACTTTCAGCTGCATATGCTCCGCTTGGAATCACATTCCAGGCTGGTCCTAATGCATTTATCATCGAAGATGGTAATGCACCAGGTGGAATGAGACAGATTGCCCAGGGAGAAATGATTCTGTTGAGTGTACCGCAGGATTCATTGAAATGTGGCGGATGGGGATCAATGAAACCGATCCCTGACCAGTATGTACTTACAGCTGATGAAATGGTACAGGTGAATGAATCAATTACAGACTATAACAGCAAGCTTGAAGCAGTTGCAACAAGTAAAGGACTTGCATTTGTAAATATGAATTCTTTCATGATGAAAGCTAAAACCGGAATCATTTATAACGGTGTTGGCATGAATGCGCAATTTGTTACAGGTGGAATATTCTCTCTTGACGGCATTCACCTGACGCCAAGAGGAAATGCATTACTTGCCAATGAATTTATCAAGGCAATCAACTCCAAATACGGAGCAAAGATTCCGATGGTAAATGCAACACTGTATAGTGGTGTCATTTTCCCATAGTAGAGAATTAAAACGATGCATATGACTATCATAAAAAAATCTATTCTTCAATGGCTGTTTATTGCAGCTACCATGCTCGGACTGAATGTTGTGGCTCATGCCCAATCGGACAAGATCGAAGGCTTCTGGTATAATGATGTTAAGGATGCCAAGATTCAGATCTACAAAGGGAATGACAATAAGTTCTACGGCAAGATTATCTGGCTGAAAGAACCTATAGAAAACGGAAAGCCAAAATTGGATAAAAAAAATCCCAAGGATAAAATGAAGACCCAGCCATTGGTTGGCCTGGTGATCCTTAAAGGATTTGAAGTGGATAAAAATACTTATGATGATGGAACAATTTATGATCCGCAAAATGGTAAGACATACGATTGCACCATAACATACAAAGGCCAGAAACTTTCAATCAGGGGATACATCGGTATTTCCCTTCTTGGAAGAACAACAGTTTGGGAAAGAGTACAATAAATAATCTAAGAAACATTTGAAAAATCCAAATCTAAACCACCCTTATGGAACTATCTGTTAGTCCGAACTTCTGGGTTTTTAAATTTTTTAAAAACGCGAAAGAACGGGATTTGAAAATAGCCGACTACCTTGACCAAACAGTTGAGGAAGCAAGTAATGTAGCTCGGATATGGGAAACAGTTGCAGAATCAATTCTGCAAACAGGAAGTGCGGAAGCAGATGCAAACCTGAGCTGGTCAAGGCTTATTGAAAGACCAGAATGGACCATCTATTCGAAAAACATTCCGAAATCAAGACTGGAAATGTTCTTCGAAAGAATCTCTAGTATCCTTACAAAGAATCAGCGTAATGGAATGGACTATGTTATCTGTAGAATCGGAAACATTCTCCAGAAGCGCAAACTCACAAAGGATGTTGTAGAAGAAGAATTAAAACGTATTAAGGAACCCCGTTTCTTTAACCGCAATAACAGGATCAGGGATGAACTGATGTTACAGGAATCGGTTGTAATGATTCACTCTGAAGTAGCAGCAATATCTCACTTTGCGAAGCAGTTCCGTTCCAACCTGGTAAGTACCAAAATAAAAAAAGAACCGGCATTCTTTGCAAGTCTTTACAAAATGCTATTCCTGAAAAAGATTACAGAAGACCATCTTCTGGCAGAATTCAGGGAGAAATATATCAGTGTGTCCGGTCTGAACGTGCCGGAAGATTTCCTGAAGAAAAGAACAGTATATGCAGCATTCAACCTGAAGAACAGGATGTGCGGAGGTTTTGTGCTCGGCAGTATTACTCCTTACAGAACTATTGAGGTTTTTGCAGGAGAAGAAAGTAAAAAGAAGCTCTATGATTTTGTAGAAGGAGACAGCTATTGTGAATTGAACTGTTTCTGGTTATCTGTAAAAAGCAGGAAAGGCTTCTGGGGTTACTGGTTCTGGTTGCTGTTCGCCTTCAAGGTGAGTATGCAACGCGAGAAAATGCTTATCTACGGAACCATTGCAAAAAGTCTCGCAGACATCTATGGTTATCCTAAGAAGTCAAAACTTCTTCACAAGGATGAACTGATGTTTGATGGCAAGATGAGAAGCTCATGGATATTTATTGGTGCCAGAACCGACTTCTTTATCGGTGTATTGGAAACCTTTATTTATAAATTTAAAAACAACGGCAAAAAGCCGGTGAGATACAAGCGCGTTACCCTGCCGGCCAACGCTGCTTAAAAATCGACCTTATGAATCATATAGTAACCCTTGGTCTTTTAGCGGTTGCCAATCATGTCATAGTCTTCGGTTTTATCCAGCTTTACAAATCGAAAAAGGTAAGGCGTATTTATAAACTTGAAGCAAGCCAGGAGCAACTGAGAGATGAGTTGAATAACTCATGGCTCACTTCTCCGCTGCATGCCGTATTGATTGGATCGGCGTTGTATTCAGGTTTCCTGAAGGATCCTGATACAACATGGCTGAACTTCACTTATACTTTCCTGATAGTTTTCGTGTGGACAGAAATATGGCATTACTTTTCACACAGGCTCATGCACCACAAATCGCTTTTGTGGATTCACAGGGAACATCATAAATCGAAGATCACCAATCCCCTGAGCTCCATTTCATTTTCTTTTATGGAGAAGTTTATTTTCTCTGCAGGGATCATTGCACCCGTAGCCATATTGTCGTGGTATATGCCGATATCTTTTTACGGAATTATCGGATACTATGTTTTCTATTTTGTAACAAACGTTTTAGGCCACTCCAACTTTGAGATCCGTGAACCAGGATATGCTCAAACCTGGATTGGTAAAATCATCAATACACCGGCTTATCATGCGATGCACCATGCCCGTTATGTAAAAAATTACGGGCTGATCACGTCAACCCTCGACAGGTTATTCAACACCATGTGGGAAGATTATGACAAGGTGCAAAGTCGTGCGGCACTGGAACAGCCACTTGAAAAGCTTTCAGAAAGGCTGATTCCGAAAAAAGGAATATTGAAACAAATGATGGATCGTTCCTGAAGTCAGGAATGATTATCAGTAATAGTTCATTGACTGTTTTGTAATTGAATGAGAGCTTTCTGAAGCAGATCGGGAGCAGCATGTATCCTGTTCATTACCTTCTGAATGGTATCACGATGGGTAAACAGGTCTTCCTTTGTAATGCATTTACTCTGTAGTTCATGGAAAGTATTGCTTACATCGGTCATGCCAACGTAACTGAAACCCGGCTTCTGTTTGTGAATATGATGCCGAAAGCTTTCAACGTCATTCTTAGCTATGCTGTCCTCAATGAGTGCAGTATTAGAAGGAAGTTCCTGCAGAAACTGTTCAAATACCATTGCTGCTGTTTCTGTATCGCCGGCATATGCAGCATCAAGGTATTCTGCATCTAGTCCGTTGATTTTTCTGAAGGGGCTTTCACTCATTTATCAGGTATTGGTGGATGGCAAACGAAATTACCGATAATAACAGGCCTGACAAAATAACGGCCAAATGAAGGATAAAGCGGCTTAAAGTGAAGATTTAGAAAAGATTTAATAATAAATAAACAGTAGAAAAAAATTATGGGATGAAAAAATCGCTGTATGGAATAAAGCTTAACAGGCTTGATTTATATACAGCTGATAATTATTAACCCGGAAAACCCCGACCAACCCTATGTTAATTGAATACCCTGCTACAGGCTTCATGGGTCTTATGAAAAGATTCTATAATTATGTACTTGAATTAGGAGTACATGATGATGCCCCTGTATACGAAATGCACCGGGTAAGATTTTCCAACTTCATTGGATTATTTTGCCAGTCATTCTACCTTTTATATGTAGTTCTGAGTTTTGTTCTGCATTCACATTTTCTCACCGTTATGACTTTTCTGATGCTGGGCACCGGTATATTCGGTTTCTGGCTCAATCATAAAAGACATTACAATATTGCACGATCAATCTTTATTACTTCATTCAGTGTTTTGCTGTTTTTTATCTGTAATACACTCAACATCGGTTTTTACTTTGTATTCTTTTACTTTCCTGCCTTTATTGCCTATACACTGTATTATGACCTGGAAAAAGACTTACCAAACGCACTTGTGAACCTGTCTGTGTCTGTGAGCTGCGCGGTATGTGCGTTTGTATTGCCTCACCAGTATTTTATGGCAGAAAACATTGATGAAAAATGGTTTCCGCTGATCAGCACACTGAATTACTTCCTTTCATTTGCTATCACAATTATTTTCGTATTCTTCGCCGTGTTCCATATTAATAAAAGCGGACGCCAGCTGGTAGATGTGTGGCAGGAAGCAGAACGCCAGAAACTGGAACTTTCTGAAGCCAAACAAAAAGCCGACAGTGCTGTTCTTGCAAAGTCAAGGTTTCTTTCCAATATGAGCCATGAGATGAGAACGCCTCTTAATGGGATCATTGGTACCGTAAACCTCATGCTTCAAGAACCTTCGCTTCCGGAGCAACAACAGAACCTTGAAGTTTTGAAATATTCTTCTGAACATATGCTCAGTGTTGTAAATGACGTGCTTGACTTCAGCAAAATTGAAGCAGGTAAAATGGAACTGGCAACAGATGAATTCAATCTTAAAACTGTTCTTGACAAGATCTATACTGTTTTCAAAAACCAGTTTGATGGTAAAAAAGTTCGTTTTGAATTTAATATCGACAATGCATTGGATAAATTCTTTAAAAGTGATGAAACCAGGCTACGCCAGGTATTGACAAACCTGATAGGTAACGCTTATAAGTTTACAGAAAAAGGATCGGTACAGTGTAGTGCGAAACTGGTTTCTTCAGACAGCGAGGCAGCAGAAATTTATTTTTCTGTAAAGGATACCGGCATCGGTATGAACCAGGAACACCAGCAGCTGATCTTTGATGCATTTAACCAGGCAGAGACGTCAACAACAAGAAGGTTTGGCGGAACTGGACTTGGACTTACCATCAGTAAAAAGATAGTGGTAAAACTGGGCGGTGATCTTCAATTGAAAAGTGAGCAGGGTAAAGGAAGCCATTTCTTCTTTACTATCAGGATGCCATTCTGCAATGGTAACAAGGCGTTTGTTAATGAAGACAAAGTGAGCGGATTGATAAGTTTAAAAGGAGCAAAAGTACTGGTTGCAGAAGACAGCGTAGTAAACATGACCATAACCAGGAAATTTTTACAGAGGTGGGACGTCAATATTCATGAGGCTA
>JBJMLW010000118.1:0-2475 GCA_045805105.1 Flavisolibacter sp.
GCTGCACTATTCAGTATACATACAATTGCCGTTTCGATTAAAAGTCCCTGCATAAAGCTTTGAACAGCTGCTTTTGTCTGGCTAAGGATTTCTGCAACCCGAAGAGAATGTTTCTCAGAAAAAACATTGAAAAGGAAATCAAGAATCAATGGTTTATAAAACAACATCATGAAAACATAAATAGGAATCAATACCAAAACACTTAACATGCCCATAATTGTTCCCAGGGTACTTGTAAGCATTCCTGTTTTGTCTCCTCCCCGAAAGTCCGCCATCTGTTTTTCCATGTTGATACCAAAATGCTGTTTACCCCACGCCTGGATTTCAACGAGGAAAGCCGCAAATTTTTTCTGTAAAAGCGGAACCTTGTCTACAAAGCCGCTGATCTGCGTTGAAAGAAAATAAAAAAGGCCGGCGACCAGCAAGGTGGCAAGAAGAATAGCCAGTAAAATCGCAGGCACCTTTGGTATCCTCTTTTCCAGCCTCACATATAATGGGTTCAGTAGAATGGCAATCAGTATTGCAAAGGCTACCGGAATCAAAATGTCGGAAAGGATAAATAAAATGTAAAATGACAATACCAGGCCTACCAGAATAAGCGGGGCCTTTATATAAAACGGGTATTCTTCTTCCTGTTGTTTCATAATGATGGCAATTGGGTGGAAATGTACAAAAGGGATACCATGGCGGAATCGGCAATCGTGGTCGAAGGTAATTCAGGAAAGCCATCCTGTAAATGTTATACAATAGGCACAATAACCGTATTAAGTTTTATACAAGCAATGAACTAACGCGATCCCGATTTCATTGGGACGCAAGGGTAACGCAAAGGACGCTATTGTCCCTATTCAAGTTCGCCTAACCGGTCATCAATCCCTTAAACTTGCGGAGAAAAAATTCCTTAGTTTCCATTTAAAATAAATCTATGTTCAGGATATTCATGTTCTCCTGCCTTGTCTTTTTTGCTGTAACTGTTAATGCACAAAACAAAAAGTACGATTCTGTTCTTGCAAGGAAAATGGGTGCTGATGAATATGGGATGAAACAATATGTCATCGCTTTTCTGAAAGAAGGTCCTGTAAAGATTACTGATTCAGTGCAGCGGGCACAATTGATGAAGGGTCACCTGAAAAATATAGGACGGCTGGCAAAAGAAGGAAGTCTGCTTGTTGCCGGACCCTTTCTTGACAACAGCCAGTTTGCGGGAATTTTCATTTTTAATGTATCAACAATTGAAGAAGCCCGCAAGCTCACAAGCACCGATCCTGCTGTTAAGGCGGGAATATTTGAAGTGGAGCTGCATCCCTGGTATGGTTCTGCAGCACTAATGCAGGTTACACCCATTCATTATACGATTCAAAAGACCAGTATAACAGATTAACTGTTCTATTTGAATTCATATACATGATAATACATGCGATTCATCCGGATCATAACCTCGGATCACGGGCTCTGATAAACATAAAGATTTCCTGCACCTGAAATTTTTACTTTGTTACCCGATAAAAGAAGCTCGGCGTATTTTGATTCTCGTGAATACAAATCGTTATTTGATGGTTCGTGAAGTAGTTTCGAAAAAGGTGCTGCATTCGAGGAATTTGGTTGTTCAAAATCCTGGATAGTCAGGTAGTGTTCAAGATAAAAAGCAGAAGTATCAGCATGAAGAAAAAACTGTTTCATATTCCAGTAACTTAAATCGCTTTCTGTTAGATTTTCCTGCGAAGGATCTGTACCAGGTTTAACTAAGGGAAATAACATTGGATCTTTAAGCTTCATCCATTTTTTCCCGAATGCAAAATTCAGCCGTCCGAACTTGGCATCAAATGAAAATGTGAATTCATCACCATGAGCAATATAGAAGGCGTATATCCTTGAATTCTCACTAATCAATGTGTTGTTACTTGTAAAATAAAAAACAACAGCATCCTTCAGTGTGGTGTTTCGAATGGTTACTGTACTGTTACCTTCGCGTGGCGGCAATGTGCTCATATTTTCAAAAGGTGAATCTCCGGTTTTCATTGTTATCCCCGTTCCTTGTAAATTGGTACGGCATAATTGTTTTATAAAATGCCTGAAGTTGTTTTCATTGGTACTGCTGGCCAGTTGGTCCTCTACTGGTGCATAATCACCGCCTTCACGGCCACCAAATGATCCTGAAACAATTTCTTCCTCAGGCTTTACTTCTTTTTTGTGAAGCAGTGAAAAAATCACTACAATTCCCAGAACACAAAAGATACCTACTGACCATAATGCAATATTCTCCGTTACAGTGGGAAAAAATTTTTTCCTAATAACCAACTGCGGTTTTTCCTCTTCGAGATTTTCTTTCTCTGATTCCTGGCTATTGTTTCCCTGAATTTTTTTCACCATCGACCATCCTTCATTCCATAATTCAGCGGAAACTTTGCTTCCTGATTTTCTGAATAATGAAAGAAACAATCCCAGGTATTCTTCACGAAGATGGGCAGCAAAGGA
>JBJMLW010000119.1:0-3146 GCA_045805105.1 Flavisolibacter sp.
AATCCGTAATTGCTGAAACCCTCTCCAAATTATCTTGGTGTGATGAAATCGTGATTGTTGACAGCGGCAGTACTGATAAAACACTTGACATCTGCAGGCAGTTTGGTTGCCGCATTTTTTCAAGACCGTTTTCGGGGTTCGGCGATCAGAAAAAATTTGCCGTGTCGAAGGCTGTCAATGACTGGATCCTTTGCATTGATGCGGATGAAGTGCTTACAAAGGCATTGGTGAATGAAATCAGGCATGAGCTTCACCAGGCTGATATACGATATGCAGCTTTCAGTGTTCCAAGAACACTGGTCTTTATGAAAAAGGTTTTCAGGTATGGAAAGGAAACCGGTTCCTATGTTACCAGGCTTTTTAATCGCACCAGGGGTAACTGGAACAGTGCTTTTGTTCATGAATCGGTTGAGGTGAATGGGCCCGTAAAAAAACTCAAGGGAAAGATTCTTCATTACAGTTATCATTCTTACAACCAGTTCCTGGGCAAGATCAACCTGTATTCTACGCTTGGTGCAAAAAAACTTCAGCACCGCCCGGTAAGAAAAAGCCGTGCACTTGTGATACTGGCAATTCCTTTCAACTTCTTCCGTTATTATATCCTTCACCGCAATTTCATGAATGGTTACCGCGGCTTCTCGTGGTCTGTTCTCAATACATTCTATCATTTCATCAAGTACCTGAAGGCTGAAGAGAATAGAAGATAGATAGATACTGATTTTGGCTTATTTCACGTCATTACGCAAAGTGCAAAAGGCCCGTAAGAATATTCTTTAACACCCTGCCGTCCTTATTCAAAATTCGATACCTTCCGCCGGCAGGCTAGTCCGATATTCGATATTCGATATTCGATATTCATTATTCGTTATTCGTTATTCGATATTCGATATTCGATATTCACTACTGATTCCCCACCCTCCCCATACCTTCAATGGCAAATCTTCCCTTCCAAGCAACCCAAACGGTTCATTCAGCGTTTTTAAAATCAAACTGCGTACTTGTCTTTGAAGCACGACATATTAGCGACCATCACCTATTTCGACATTTTTGACTACCCCATCACCCAATCAGAAATCAGCCTGTTTCTAAAGAATACCTATCCGCACAAGGAATTTTCAGATGCCCTCTACCAGCTCACCATTGAAAACTGGATCTTCAAATTCGATGAGTTTTATACACTCCAGGAAAATTATTCACTGGTGATGAGAAGAAGGCAGGGGAACACCAAAGCGAGGGAAATGATGAAGACTGCTGAAAAAATTGCAAGCCTTCTCTCGGCATTTCCTTTTGTGAGGGGTGTAGCGGTTTCGGGTTCTCTTTCTAAAAATTACGCGGACGAAAAATCTGATATTGACTTTTTTATCATTACAAAAAAGAACTACCTGTGGCTTTCGAGAACATTGCTTCACTGTTTTAAAAAGATCACCTTCCTTTTCAAAAAGGAACACTGGTTTTGCATGAATTATTTCATTGATGAAGATGCACTTCAGATTAAAGAAAAAAATATATTTACCGCAACTGAACTGGCTACCCTGATACCACTAAGAGGTATTTCCGCATTTGATAAATTTTATTCTTCCAATAAGTGGAGCCGTAGTTACCTGCCCAATCATACCATGCGCGTTTCGCTGGAAGACGAAGTACGTTCTCCACTCATAAAAAAAATAACAGAATATATTTTCTCCAATATGGCAGGTAAAATGCTGGGTTTCCTGCTGATGAAATACACATCTTTCCGCTGGTCGCAAAAAACAAAAAGAAAAAAATTAAATAACCGCGGAATCGTTATGGGGATGGACGTTTCAAGGCATTATGCAAAGCCCGATCCTGATCAATTTCAGAAAAAATTAATCAGGACGTACGAGAAAAAAATATTTAACTTGTTCCTCAGGTACGAGAACAAAGCAAAAAGTATCCATTAGCAACATGTTCCGGGTTTCGGTTGTGATCATCACCTTCAATGAAGAGAGCAATATTGTTGACTGTATCCGTTCCGCCCAACAAATATCAGATGATATCATTGTGGTTGATTCCGGAAGCAAAGACAATACGGTTGCCCTTGCCCGTAAGAATGGTGCAAAAACATATTGTATCGAATGGCAGGGTTATGGATATTCCAGGAACTTCGGCGCACGACAGTCACGTCATGAATGGATTTTTGCCCTCGATGCCGATGAAAGGATTACACCCGTACTGGCTTCATCAATCAACAATTTAAAGATCTCCGACAACCGTCTTCTCATCAGATTCAGACGTGAAAATTTTATAGGAGAAAGAAAAATTCGTTTTGGAACGCCTGGTTTTGAAACCATCAGCAGGATTTATCACAGGGATCTGTATCAATGGGACAATACCCTGGTGCATGAAAAACTGGTTGCACCTAAGGCAGAAAAAAAATTGATTCACGGAAGCATTCTGCATTATGGACAAAAGAATTATGAAGAATTCAAAAAAAAATCTGACCTGTACGCTCAAATGAGTGCAGAAAAATATTCACTTGAAGGACGGAATGCCGGCTTTGCAAAACGTATCTTCTCTCCTCTTTTTAATTCAATCAAATCTTATATTTTCCAGCTTGGATTTCTTGATGGCAAACTTGGGTTCATCGTAGCCGTCAACATTGCATCTTATAGCTGGTTGAAATATTTTTACCTCCGGCAAATCTATTCTGAAGCAAAAAATGATGAACATTCCTTTGGTAATAAAAGAAAAATAGAAACGGCTAGCTGAGTTTTCTGAACGAAATAATAAAATAATCTCCCCACTTTTTCCAGGGCCAGCTTTTTTTCAAATGATTTTCCCACTTGCGCAGAAACGAAAAGGTTCGCGGATATTTTTCTCCAAAGCCTTCAATGTATGAGGGTGGTACCAAAGAGCACAATCCTTCCATGGAAAGCATCGAATAATTTTTTCCCATCTGTTTTTTTACAAAGGAAGAACTGTAATACCAGCACTGGAAGGGCACACCTTCAACTTTTGCCGGAGCACCATTCTTTTTAAAGAACCGGCGAAATGCTGTTCGGAATCTTCCTTTGAATAATAGAAATGTTTCCCAGAGACAAAACGGAGAAATGATAACAAACGTTACCACACCACCAGGTTTCAGTAAGCCGTCAACGCCAGCGATAACCTTTGATAATTCACCC
>JBJMLW010000120.1:0-5106 GCA_045805105.1 Flavisolibacter sp.
AGCTGCAAGCTGCATGCTGCAAGCTTCAGGATTTACCGTTCGAAGTTGTATTAATTCACCTACAAATTTTTATTATGATACCTCAGTCTTGCAGCTTAAAACTTGCAGCCTAAAGCCTGTTTATTCTTTCTTCCTGATCGTAGACGCCTTCGTTACTGCATCCGAACCAAACTGGTTCTTGATGTGATCAACTGCTTTGAAGAGCCCGAGCTTTTCCACAGCATCATCAAAAAGACTCATCTGGATATTCATTGGAATAAGGTGACTGAAACGAACACCGAGTAGTCTTACCTTTTCTCCTTTTTTATATAGTTTGGTAAAAAGATCACGAACACGTGCCATTAATATATTATCCAGTGCGGTATAGTCTATCACTTCCTGGCGTGATACGGTTGTGAAATCAGCATAACGTAATTTGATGGTAATGCAACCCGTCATTTTTTCATCCTGCCGCAGGTCAAATGCAGTTTCTTCTGTAAGTCTGACGAGTTCCTTGTGTAAAAAGTCCAGGTCATCTGAATCCTCGTTAAAAGTATTTTCATGCGACAAAGATTTTTGTTCACTATACGATTCAACAGGGCTATCGGAAATTCCGTGTGCTTTTTCAAAAAGTTTTTTTCCCCATTTACCGAAATGAAATTCGAGAATATCAGGTGAAGTTTTGGCAATGTCTTCAATAGTTTTTATTCCGAGTTCATTCAATTGCACCTGTGTTTGTTTGCCTACACCCGGAATTTTATCTACCGTCAGCGGCCAAAGGAAAGCAGTTTCTTTTCCTGCCGGAACTTCAAGGAAACCGTTCGGTTTGGCTTCATTTGTAGCCATCTTGCTTACCAGTTTGCTAGTGGACAGCCCATACGAAATCGGTAGTCCAGTTTCCCGGATAATCTTTTCACGCAGTTCCCTTGTAAACTGCTGCACGCCAAAATATTTTTCCATGCCGGTAAGGTCGATATAGAATTCATCTATGGATGCTTTTTCATACAGGGGAACTGCTTCAGCAATGATCTGCGTTACCAGCCGTGAATATTTGCTATACTCATGATAGCTGCCTTTCAAAAATATTGCTTCGGGGCACAGTCTTTTTGCAGTAAGAGAAGGCATGGCACTTTGAATACCAAATTTCCTGGCTTCATAACTGCATGCGGCAACAATTCCTCTTTGCCCATCGCCTCCAACAATCAACGGCTTCCCTCTGAGTGCCGGATTTTTGAGGAGTTCCACTGAAACAAAAAATGCATCGAGGTCGAAGTGAGCTATCTGCCGCACAATTTCAGCCATTACCAAACGTACAGAAATTTCCTGCCACCGGACTCGTCGCGAGGTGAATATTACACATTGTGCTTCTTTTGAAAGTTTGAAACTGCGTGATGAGCAAAGGGCTGCCGTGGTCTGTGATTTGAATAGGTAAGCTGAATCATTTCACCATGAAAAAGTTTAAAAGCGAAGAGCTGATCGACCAACTGGAATCTGATGTTCGTAAAATCACGGCGGCTGCTGAACACCTCAGGCAGGCTGACCCGGTTAAATTAAGTTATGTGGCTGAGCAAGGATCCTGGAGCGTAGCACAGGTTCTGGAGCATATGAATATGTACAGCCGTTATTACCACCCCATCATTGAAAAGTCAATGGTACACATTAGCAAGGATACGAATGCATGGTTTATTCCTGGTTTCTGGGGAAATTATTTTACCAAATCGATGACCCCGAAGAATGTTTATGAGATTAAAAATAAAATGAAGGCATCGCGGCACTATGTTCCGGAAAAAAGCCTGAATGTTGAGACCGTTATCAATGAATTTATTCAGCATCAGCAAAAACTTTTGCATCTCCTGGAAATTGCAAGGCGCAGAAACCTCAACTCCATTCATATACCGATTTCCATCAGTAAAATGATCCGTCTGAAACTGGGTGATATGTTGCGGTTCCTGGTAGCACACGAACAGCGACATATGATCCAGGCACGTAATGCCATTAAGGCTGTAGGCGTTTCTACTGATAAATTTCCAGTAATCCTGGAGGCAGCGCGACTATAACCTGCTTTTTCTTCCGGTCTATTTTGATGATTGTTTCATCATGCAATGGAATCAATGCTTCCCTTGCGTGATAATCAATCCTGCAAAGCAACTGGTGTGGCTGTTCTATTACTTCGAGAACTTTTCCGAGCGTTTTATTTTCTTCTATTATGTCGAAGCCCAGTAAATTGATGGGTGATGATTTAGCTGAAAACTTTTTAAAATCTTCCTCCTGCAGCCATACTTCCTTTTGCGTAAGCTTATGCGCCTGTTCTTTTATATGAATCCCTTCCAGACTGATGTAAATTTCATCATCAGTTTTAATGCGCGTGCTTTCAATGAACCAAGGAAGAAAATTATCTTTTTTTTCTTCTATGAAAATGGCCCGGAGCCCTTTCAGCGAAGTTTTTTTACCGAGGTTGTGCTTCAGCACAAGCTCACCTTTCAATCCAAAAGTGGAAACAAGTTTTCCTATACGGAAATATTCGGTCATAGAAGCAAAGCTACGAGAGAAGCTACGAGCTTTGAGCTGCCAGCTGAGAGATCCTGAACATTCATTTTAGTTATGAAGAAAATGTTCAATAACCAATGTTTAATTTTTCAATCTACTGTCAGTCCGAAGATCCAATTGCTGATCTTTAAACTTGGAAATTGATTTTTGAATATTGAAAATTTCCTAAAGTGGGAGAAATAATTTTGACCATCTGTGTAATCTGTGCTTTCATACTCAATCTGTGATAAAAAAATCCCGACGGTAACGTCGGGATTAATAATGTGGAGTTGCGGGTTTTGGAATTAGCCTTCTGAACCCTCATTAGGCGCTGGCTTTCTTTCACGGCGCTGGTAAGGTGGCGTTCTTCTGCCTCTTCTTTCACGTTGAGCTTCCTCCTGGCGTTTCCTGATCTGAACTTCATGCTCGGAATGCCATTTCTGGAATTTTTCCATTGCTGTTGCTTCATCAAACAGGCCAAGCTTTACACCACGCAATAAATGCTTAAGGAATAAAACACCCTTGTACGATAAAATCTTCCTTACGGTATCAGTTGGTTGTGCACCTTTGTGCAACCAGTCCAATGCGCGCTGACGATCGAGCTGCACAGTAGCAGGTGTAGTCAGTGGATTGTAGGTACCTAGTTTCTGAATGAATTTACCATCGCGGGGGCTTCGTGCATCTGCAACGACAATGAAGTAAAAGGGTCGTTTCTTTGACCCGTGTCTTTGTAAACGGATTTTAACTGGCATCTTAAATAGAAATTTAAATGCGTGAAACAATAATTGTTAAGTTGCAAATCTAAGGTTTGAAGGTCAAAAAGACAATAAAGAAATGATAAAAGAAGACCACAGTCGACAGTCCACAGTCCACAGCCAGTTACAGGACATGATTTTTCTTTATACTTCTAAATGATGAACGGGAAGAGAAATTCGACGACAGTCCACACTTGACAGTTCACAGACGGCAGTCCACAGCCCTTTACAAATAATAAGATTTATCTTTTTTGGATCGTTCTGTGGTCTGTGGACCGTGGACTGTTGACTGAATTACCTCCGCATTCCCGGCATCATCCTGCCCATCGGCATCTTGTTCATGGTCTTCATCATTTCACGCATCTGTTCAAACTGCTTCATAAACGCATTCACATCGGTAACTTCCTTACCACTTCCCTTTGCAATTCGTCTCCGACGGCTTCCGTCAATCAGATCGGGGTTCGCCCTTTCTTCCGGTGTCATTGAATTGATGATGGCTTCAATACCCTTGAACGCATCATCACTGATATCAATGTCCTTCATGGCTTTTCCCACACCTGGTATCATCGCCATCAGGTCTTTCAGGTTACCCATTTTCTTTATCTGCTCCAGCTGTTGCTTGAAATCAGCAAAGTCGAACTGGTTTTTCCTGATCTTTTTCTCCAGCTTCCTTGCCTGCTCTTCATCAAACTGTTCCTGCGCCCTTTCCACTAGGGTTGTAATGTCACCCATGCCCAGGATCCTTTGTGCCATCCGTTCCGGATAGAATACATCGAGCGTATCCAGTTTTTCTCCACTGCTTACAAACTTGATTGGTTTACTGACAGTGTATTTGATAGATAACGCCGCACCACCTCTTGTATCACCATCCAGCTTGGTGAGAACAACCCCTGAAAAATCGAGGCGGTCATTAAATGCTTTTGCCGTATTCACTGCATCCTGTCCTGTCATGGAATCCACTACAAAAAGGATTTCCTGCGGATTAACTGCTGATTTGATGTTCGCTACTTCGGTCATCATGGCTTCATCAATGGCGAGCCTTCCGGCTGTATCAATGATTACCACATTTTTGTTTTTACTCCTGCTTTCCCTGATTGCGTTCTGAGCAATTTCTACAGGGTTCTTATTTTCAGGTTCCTGGTAAACATCCACACCAATCTGTTCACCAAGAACACGAAGTTGTTCCATTGCGGCAGGGCGGTAAACGTCGGCTGCTACCAGAATCGGAGAAAGTTTTTGTTTTTTCAGGTAGTTGGCCAGCTTTCCACTGAATGTTGTTTTACCGGAGCCCTGGAGTCCTGCGATCAGTATAACGGCAGGTGCCCCTTTGGAATTGAATGGTACGGACTCGCCGCCCATAAGACGAACCAGTTCATCTTTTACAATCTTCACCATTAACTGGCTCGGGCTGATAGCATTGATCACCTTTTCGCCCATCGCCTTTTCTTTCACGGTATCGGTGAATTCCTTGGCAATTTTATAATTCACATCAGCATCTACAAGAGCACGGCGGATTTCCTTTACAGTCGCCGCGATATTGAGTTCCGTTATCCGGGCCTCACCTTTGAGATTCTTAAACGCTGAATCCAACCTGTCACTTAGACTTTCGAACATATATCAATGATTTATAGAGATAATATCACAGAATTAACTATGAAGACGCAGATTTCACAGATTAATTCACGAATCTTTTAATTTGTAAACTTCGACATCCAAAATTGAGGAGCAAACCTACTTCAATATTAAAAACTTTCATATAATTCAATATTCTATTAGTACATTCTTCATCAATACCTGATAATGCCTTTAATTCCAATAACACCTTTTCATCAACTAAAATATCCAG
>JBJMLW010000121.1:0-2184 GCA_045805105.1 Flavisolibacter sp.
ATATCTGAAGCATAGATGCTATGGGCTGTTACGGGCATCCAGACTCTTTCAATACATCCGAGGTCGATTGGTAAATTCCCGGGAGTCGATATATTGTCTGTATCGGATTTCTTACACCCGGTGAAAATTATGGCGAATAATATGATGAGCGGGAAACAAAACCTCATAATCATCGTTTGACGTTTGACAGCTGAAATTTGAGATCCGTTGCATGGATGAAGAAGCGAATTATTTTTCATACCCTGTTAACCACGGAATCAGAGGGCAGAGAGAAGCACCGTGTAACTCCGTGTCTTTGTTCCTCCGTGGTTCAAATTTCAATTTCACTTTGCGGGTTTTTCATACGTTCTTCCACTTTTCAAGAGCTCGATACCACTGTTCGTTCTGAATTTTGTTCTTACAAATGAATTCATTTCATAGTTCAATATTTTTTTTACCGTAAAATGCAAATGTGGCCATAAAACGAAACCGGTACGGCCACTATATCCAATCAATTGCCCTTTTGATACACTTCCCTGTTTCACTACCACACCACCCATTTTCAAATGCCAGTAACAACCAAAGCTTCCATCTCCATGTTTAATAATTATATAATTTGACTTTTTTTCATAACCGGGAAAGGGGGCTCCTTCATTACTGTCATCTTTATAGCTATAGATGATTCCTTCCCTTGCTGCATGCACCGGCGTGCCTACCGGCATTGAAAAATCAAGAGCGGCTTTATTCGTGTGCGAAAACCTTCCACCATAACCTTGTACCACTCTATGACTAGTTCCATTTTCAAAAGGAAGGTCATAAACATAGGTGTCAAGATTTTCTGTAACCTTACTGCCCAATGAAAAATAAACAGCAATGGTTACTACAATCAGAATAATGATCAAGACAATTTTTTTCAATGAAAAAATGAGTTAGCTGACTTTTTTGTAATGAAGGTTTGTCTTTCATACTTTTCCATTCATGTTCAATGCGCGTCATTAAAAGTGCATTATCGAACTGCACAGAACCTTTTGGAAAAATTTTTTCATTTTCATAAAAATCTGAATGAACACTCAGCACTTCAAGAGGTCTGACCTGCCATGTAAAAGCCTGCAGTTTTAATCCTTCAAATTTATTTCGGTTTGGCGAGTAGCCTACATCACCATTTTGAAAAAAGCATGAGGCATTCTCCAGGGATCCGAAAATGGAATTTGATTGAAAGTTTTCTGTTTCGTTTGCGTTAATAGAAATCCTGTTGTTATCAGAACTAGTAATGTCAATTTGATAATTGCCATTACCTTCTTTCACATTAAATCTTGCGAGATAATGTCTTCCGGGAAATAATCGTCCACCTACAAGTGTATTCAATCGCAAAGAGGTATCACGGCGTGGGATATAAACGCCCTCCTTCGTTTCATTCTCTCCATCCCATTCTACTGCAATACGATGAGCTGCATTTTCTGATGAAATACCAAGGAAGTCGGGAAGTCCCTTAAGTTTTATATGTTTCAACCGTATCAGGCAGATTCCGACTATTGCCTTATCCCTGAAAATCTTTGGCCTGAAAGGTTCCGGAATAATTTTACGAACCGCTTCAGGATTTGCCTTATAGTTGATTAAAATGCGCCGATCAATATAACCATGAAGGGTAGGAATTTTCATCGTGTTCATTTTTGTTTTATAAATTCGGTTGTCGTCTTAACATAATCCTCAGATCCCTCCTTCATCGGGATAACATACATTTCATTCAATTAGAATTCTTCTGTGGTCTGTCGACCGTCGACTGTGGACTTTCCTCCGTTCTTTCTATGAATTTTCCTGTGTTCTTGTTTTTCAATATCAACTTCTTCGCACCATAATGCGTCATTTCTTCTTTTATTAAATAATGCTCCGCATCATATTCGGTCTGATGATCATCTTTTGTAACATTTTCTCTTCCCCGCCATACATCCAGCTTCACCGGTTCCCATAATTTGGTTTTTGCTGATTTATAGGCTGCATCAAGAACAGCATTTACTACGTATCCATCATAAAACGATTCCTTCGGCTGCATTTTATTTTCCCACGCAGCAAACATATCATGAAACATATGGTTGTATCCCAACTCATTCACTTCATCACCAACAGGAAACAGCCATCCCTGGTTCGACTCAGCTTTCTCCGCAACATAGTCTGCACCTTTGCCAGTTGTAAACATTTCAAATCCTG
>JBJMLW010000122.1:0-2821 GCA_045805105.1 Flavisolibacter sp.
AGGATCATGTCCGCTTCATCCATAATCCCTGCAAGCGATGTTCTGATGATCCTGTAACCTGTATAAATAATAAATAATCCAAAAGCTATTGCCACAACCGGGTCAATCCACATTCTGCCGGTGTACTTAACCAGCAGAAGACCTGCAATAATAGCAAGTGTGGAATAAGTATCAGTCTGAAGATGTTTTCCGCTTGCCTGTAAAGCCAGCGACTGATTTCTTTTTCCCTGCCTCAGTGAAACTTCACCAAGAAGCCAGTTAATGATAGCCGTTCCACCCACCAGGTAAATTCCAAGTCCAATGTCATGAAGCTTTACCGGGTAGATCAGGTGTTTGCCTCCGCTATATATAATTAAAAAGCCAGCAGACAAAACAAGTGTTCCTTCAACAGCAGCAGAAATGAATTCTGCTTTCCCATGACCATATGGATGATCTGTGTCCCGCGGTTTAGCTGCAACATATAAACTGTATAACCCGATAAAACCCGCAATCACATTTACAATACTTTCAAGAGCATCTGTAAGTATGGAAACAGAATGAGTAAGATAATACGCAGCAAACTTCCCTATGAGAAGAACGGATGAACTAATGGCAATCCATCGCTGTAGTCTAAGGTTATTCAGGCTTTGAGTTGTACCGGATACAGGCAAACGATAATATTTGTCTCTATTAAATAACTGACTGGTAGCGGTCGAGAACATAATTCCAGTTCACTACTTTCCACCAGTTGCTGATATAATCCGGTCTTTTATTCTGGTAACGCAGGTAATATGCATGTTCCCAAACATCAAGGCCGAGTAATGGAAAACCTTTTAAATCGGAAACATCCATTAGCGGATTATCCTGGTTAGGTGTTGAACCGATCCGTAACTTTTTGTCATTGTCAGTATAAAGCCATGCCCATCCGCTACCAAACCTGTTCTTCCCTGCATCGGCAAACTGTGTTTTAAAAGCATCAAAAGAACCAAAACTTTCATCAATGGCGGTAGCGATTTTTCCTGATGGCCGGCCATCACTTCCGGGTGACATACACTTCCAGAAAAGTTCATGATTATAATGACCACCACCATTATTACGCATCGTTGCGGAATATTTGGAAATTTTGTGAAGCACATCTTCAAGAGGCTTGCCGGTGTCAACATTTTCATTCTTTGCTGCTGTCTGAAGATTATTTGCATAAGAAGCAGCATGCTTGCTGTAATGTATCTCCATCGTTGTGGCATCGATGGCTTCAGTTAATGCACCATATGTATACGGTAATGGTGTTTGCTGAAATCCTGTATGCTGGCTGCCGGCGGTTGTAGCTTTGCTGGTTGCACATGATGACAGTATAGTTGAACTAACGTACAATCCGAGTCCTGCCTTTCCCGAGTTCTTAATAAAATCTCTTCTTGAGTTAAAGGGTGCCATTATTCTTTATTTAAAATTAGTGAATAATCAAGCTTTTTTCTGGAATGTCAATTTCCTGAAGATCCGGAAATAAACTTCTTTGTTGAAAAGTTGCGAATCGCGCCGGGCTTTGTAAATAAGGAACAAACCAATAGGTAAAAGTACGAAAGTTGAAAGCCACATTCCGGTAAACGGTGCAAGAGAACCTTCCTTTGCAAATTTTTCTCCTGTGGTACTGCTAAAATAAAACACCATGAAAAAAACTATGGCAAATATCAATGGACTTCCTAATCCACCTTTCCTGATAATAGATCCAAGTGGTGCACCGATCAGGAAAAGAACGAGACAGGCTGCAGATAAAGCAATTTTCCTGTGCCATTCGATCTGGTGCTGGCGAAGACTTTTCTGCTGGTCCTTATACTGAGTAAGTGCGATCTCATTACTGATCCTGACATTCGTAAGTTTGCTGATCACCTTTTGCCTGATATCTGCTGCAATACTATCAGGAATCACTTCATCAAATTTTTTTATATTGGAATTTACTTTTTGTGACTTCCAGTTGCTATCAAGATAATTGATGAACGACAATGAATTGAGAACATCTGATTTTACCCTTTCACCTATTCTGCCATTCAGTTTTCTGATTGAATCAATGGCAAGTGTAAGCTGGCGCATGGAAAGCATTCTTGCATTTCCTGCGTTCTGCTTTTCATCGGTGCGCTGGTTCAATCCCAATGAACTGATGTCGAACTGCTTTTTATATTCCTTGAAGCCAAGACGAATATATTGTGTATTGGGACTATTACCCCGTTCTTCATACCGCCATCCGTTACGCAAAATGAATTCAAGATATCTTTTGTTCGGAGATGAACGCATCACGCCATTATTGGCTATAATAAAATTATCCTGCAATGGATTTGTCTGTTCATAAATAATGATATTGTTGATCACACTATCATTCTGTTTTTTTCCCACCTTGATGGAAAAATTGGGGATCTTATCATAAAACACGCCTTCTTTCAGGTCGAAAGATGGTTTTGCGTTGACAATATCTGCAAGAAGTGTTCTCGATTTCAGGTTGGCAACAGGAATAATATAGTTGGAAAAAAGAAATGCGACACCACAAATCAAAATCGTTACCATCAACAGTGGTCTCATGAAACGCAGAAGGGAAATACCTGCTGATTTGATTGCAACAAGCTCATAACTTTCACCGAGGTTGCCGAATGTCATGATGGATGATAACAGTACAGAAAGGGGCAATGCAAGAGGCACAAGAACCGCACTCTGGAACCAGATAAATTCAAGCAATATCCCGGTACTCACTCCTTTTCCTACAAAGTCGTCTACCCACAGCCAGAAAAACTGCATGATAAGAACGATAAGCGTAATGAAAAAGGTGGCGATAAACGGACCTATAAAAGCCTTTACA
>JBJMLW010000123.1:0-8075 GCA_045805105.1 Flavisolibacter sp.
GTACCGAACGATATGTTCGGGCGGGAATATTGAAGAATTGTAAGACATTAATAATGAAACAAAGTACAAAGTTCCCCCTCCGGGGGACAGGGGGCCTGAAAATCGCCATACAGAAAAGCGGACGGTTACATGATGAAAGCATCAGGTTGCTGAACGATTGCGGCATACAGGTGAAGAACGGACACAACCAGCTGAAGAGTGTTGCAGAAAATTTTCCCATGGAAGTTTATTTTCTGCGTGATGATGACATTCCGCAATACGTGGAAGACAACGTAGCCAATCTCGGCATCGTTGGAGAAAACGTTCTGCTGGAGAAACAAAAAGATTTACACGTGGAAGAATTGCTTGGATTCGGTAAGTGTCGTCTTTCCATTGCATTGCCTCGAAACATTTCATTTGATGGACTCACCTGGCTCAATGGAAAAAAGATTGCTACAAGCTATCCTGAAATCACAAAAAAATTCCTGGAAGAAAATAAA
The DNA here is from genome assembly GCA_045805105.1 of Flavisolibacter sp. GTDB lineage: Bacteria > Bacteroidota > Bacteroidia > Chitinophagales > Chitinophagaceae > Flavisolibacter. The sequence continues at coordinate 480 of JBJMLW010000123.1, forward strand.
ATAAATGCAGAGATCCATGAAATCAGTGGATCTGTGGAACTGGCACCGGGTATTGGTCTTGCTGATGCAATTTGTGACCTGGTAAGCAGCGGATCTACATTATTCATGAATGGTCTTCATGAAGTGCATACGCTTTTACAAAGCCAGGCAGTTCTTGTGAGGTCGGCAAACCTGGAACCTGAACGGATGGATCTGTTAAAGCAACTGCTTTTCCGTATCAGGGCAGTGAAAAAAGCCAAAAACAATAAATATATTCTACTGAATGCACCCAATGATGCACTCGATCATATTATTTCACTTTTACCGGGAATGAAAAGTCCAACTGTTTTGCCGCTGGCTACATCAGGATGGAGTTCGGTTCATAGTGTGTTGAGTGAGGATGAATTCTGGACAAAAATTGAAGCTTTGAAAAACGCGGGTGCACAGGGAATACTGGTTGTACCAATTGAAAAAATGATTGTGTGAATACATTAACCGTCGAAGCATCGAGGCACAGAGTTCACCGTGCACCTTTGTGTCCCTGTGCCTTCGTGGTTCAAAAAGTTAATACATGAATACTTTCATACATCCTTCAAAAGAAAAATGGACGGAAATATTAAAACGTCCTTATGCAGATCAGGGAAATATTGTGCAGGATGTTCAGCATATTCTTGATGAAGTAAAGAAAAACGGAGACGAGGCAGTAAGAACCTTTGCAAGGAAATTTGATGGTGTTGAAGTAGGTGATCTTTTAGTGCGTGAAGAAGAGATACAAAATGCCGGAACGAAATTGCCCGAGAAATTAAAGATTGCAATACGACAGGCTAATAAGAATATTATAAAATTTCACAAGGCGCAGGTAATCACGGAAGATAAAATTGAAACGATGTCAGGGGTCATGTGCTGGAGAAAAAGTGTGCCAATTGAAAAAGTTGGATTGTACATACCCGGAGGAACAGCACCATTGTTTTCAACTGTGCTGATGCTGGCCACACCTGCACAACTTGCAGGATGCAAGGAAGTGATTTTGTGTACACCGTGTTCGAAAGATGAAACTATTCATCCTGCCATATTATTTGCAGCACAACTGGCCGGCGTCAATAAAATTTTTAAAACAGGAGGTGCACAGGCTATTGCTGCCATGGCATATGGAACCGAATCTATTCCTGCAGTGTATAAAATTTTCGGACCCGGTAACCAGTATGTAACAACTGCAAAGCAACTTGTTCAGCAATCAGGTATAGCCATTGATATGCCTGCTGGTCCAAGTGAAGTATGTGTACTGGCTGATGAAACTGCTGATCCTGCTTTTATAGCTGCTGATCTTTTATCGCAGGCTGAGCATGGAAAAGACAGCCAGGTGGTACTCATTACATTTTCATCTTCACTTCTGGAAAATGTAAATAAAGAACTGGAGAATCAGCTGGCAGATCTTCCCAGGAGAAATATTGCTGAAAAAAGCCTGGAAAATAGCTTAGCTATCGAAGTAAAAACTATTGACGAGGCAATTGAACTGTTAAACCTGTACGCAGCTGAACATCTCATCATCTGTTGCAGGAATGCAGATGAGGTTTCTGAAAAAGTAATCAATGCAGGATCGGTTTTCATCGGAAATTATTCACCCGAAAGTGCAGGTGATTATGCATCCGGAACCAATCATACCCTTCCAACAAATGGATTTGCACGTGCATACAGCGGTGTAAGTATAGACAGTTTTATAAAAAAGATTACGTTCCAGAAACTTTCTGAAACAGGATTGAAAAATATTGGAACAACTATAATTGAAATGGCTGAAGCTGAAGGTCTGTGGGCCCATGGAAATGCCATAAGAATCAGAAACGAAAAGCTTTCATCCCGGTAACATGAGTTTTAACCTGCAACATTTAATAAGAGAAAATATTAAAAGGCTGAAGCCATATTCTTCCGCGCGGAATGAATTCAGTGGTGAAGCAAGAATCTTTCTGGATGCCAATGAGAACAGTTATGGTTCACCGTTACCGAAGTGGTATAATCGTTATCCCGATCCGCTTCAATGGGATCTGAAGAAAAAAATCAGTGCTATTAAAAACATACCTCCTGAAAATATTCTTTTAGGTAATGGCAGTGATGAATGCATCGACCTTCTTATCCGTGCATTTTGTGAACCGGGAAGAGATGAAATTATCATTTGTCCGCCTACATACGGGATGTACGAAGTCTGTGCGCACATTAATAATGTTCGTGTATTGGAAGTGCCGCTTACACTATCATTTCAACCTGACCTGGAAGCTATTGAAAATGCATTGACACCAGCTACGAAAATAATTTTTTTATGTTCGCCGAATAATCCAACAGGCAACAGTCTTGCTCATGAAGACATAGAAATAGTTCTGAATAATTTTGATGGCCTTGTTGTGATTGATGAAGCTTATATCAATTACAGCCGTCAGCGATCCTTTCTTGTATCATTGAATGATTATCCAAACCTGGTTGTGATGCAAACATTGTCCAAGGCATGGGGACTTGCCGCACTTAGGTTAGGGATGAACTTTGCATCAACTGAAATCATTGAAGTGTTGAACAGAATCAAACCGCCTTACAATATCGGAAGTGCTTCACAGGAACTTGCCATACAGGCATTGGATCACCTGGATGATGTGAATGAAATGACCAGGGCAACCGTGAAGGAAAGGGAGGAGCTCATTAAAAAGCTTCAGAAGCTTTCATTTGTACAAAAAGTTTATCCTTCAGACGCGAATTTTATCCTCGTGAGGATGGATGATCCCAATGGTGTATATGAATATTTAAAAGGGAAAGGAATTATTGTCAGGAACAGGAGCCAGGTGATTTTATGTGCAGGATGTTTAAGAATTACCGTAGGAACACCGGAACAGGATCAGCAATTACTTAATACATTACAATCTTATAAATAACCGTATGGAAAGAACTTCTTCAGAAAAGAAGCGGGTATTATTCATTGACAGGGATGGGACGCTCATAAAGGAATTTCCACCAACTTACCGGATAGATTCATTCACGAAATTGATTTTTTATCCGCATGTATTTAAATACATGACAAAAATTGCTGAGGAACTTGATTTTGAACTTGTACTTGTTTCAAACCAGGACGGAATGGGAACGGAAATTTTCCCGGCAGAATCATTCTGGCCTCCACACAACCTGGTCATGAGTTCCTTTGCCAATGAGGGCGTGATCTTCTCAAAAGAATTGATTGACCCAAGCATGCCTGAAGATCATTCGCCCAACAGGAAACCTGCACTGGGAATGTTTGGAGAATACATCAACAATCCTGATTATGATATCAAAAATTCTTTTGTTATTGGTGATCGTATAACTGATGTTCAGCTGGCAGTAAATCTCGGCTGTAAGGCAATCTGGTTGAAAAATGATCCCAACCTGGGAAAAAAAGAAACTGATTCTTCTATGGAAGAGTTGCACGAAGCTGTTGTAGTGGAAACCCAGGATTGGAAAGATATTTATGATTTTTTAAAACTGGGAACAAGAGAAGTTTCTCATCTCCGTAAAACTGCTGAAACTGAAGTCAACATTCACCTGGTTCTTGATGGAACAGGTAAGTCACGTATTCATACCGGTCTTGGTTTTTTTGACCATATGCTTGACCAGATTGGACGTCATGGTCAAATGGATCTTGACATTCAGGTGAAGGGTGATCTTCATATCGATGAGCATCATACGATGGAAGACACCGGCATTGCTTTGGGAGAAGCATTCCGCAAGGCAATCGGATCAAAAATGGGAATGGAACGGTATGGCTTTGCATTGCCAATGGATGAAGCTTCTGCTACTGTACTTCTTGATTTTGGCGGACGTTCATGGATGGTTTGGAATGTTGATTTCGCCAGGGAAAAAATAGGTGATGTGCCAACTGAAATGTTTTTTCATTTTTTTAAATCCTTTTCAGATGCAGCGATGTGTAACCTTCATATAGAATGTTACGGAGAAAATGAGCATCACAAGATAGAGGCGATATTCAAGGCAGTGGCGAAATCAATTAAAATGGCAGTGAAGAGAGATCCGATGAAAAACTTTTTGCCGAGTACAAAGGGGATACTGTGAGGAGGATGCTGATTTTACTAATCCATCCTTGAAAAATAATCAATATTCAATTTTCAATGCTCAAAATTTAAGTAAGCCTGAAATTCATCCGACTGCCGGCACAAACTTGAACATTGAAAATTGAGCATTGGATATTGAACATTCATTCCGGGCCAGATCTAAGGTTCAACGGACAACTCCTGCAACGGCTGTTTCTCCAGGTAAAAATTGCCCAGCTCATTGCCATTAATTTTCCAGACGCCACAGATATAGGTCCGCTTCCGGTTGAATCTTCCGAGCATTAAAATATCCTGCTGATTAGGCGTGTGGTAAATAAAGGAAACCGAATCTGAATATAAGTGATAGGAACCTTCCGCTGTCTCGTCTGTAATCTCACCTGTAAAAAATTCCATCCGGTCTGAATTGAATTTAACGGTGAACTTTTCAAAGATGGATCCGGAGCGATAAGATCCGAGCCAAACCCCATCAATAACATTATCATCTGTTTTAAGGGTAGCACTCATTAAAATTGTTGCTGCCAACAGGTACAAGATGGTTTTCATGACAGATGTAGTTTTTAATTCCCAACTATCCTCCTCACGAGTAAGTAAATAAACAATTGTGCCAAAACAAATACGCTTGGCGGCTCGCTGCCCGCTACTCCCTTCACGCCTCTTGGAAGAGCATTCCATTCAACAATGCTCTCATCAAATTAGACTTATTTAAATTCAATTGCAAGCAAAACCAGATATGATTTGTGTCATATATCGCAAGAGGCAGAGAATACCCCTCTGTCCTTCACTGCTGTATATATATTTTCGAAAGTAAGGTGTAATAACACCGAGTAGCGAGTAGCGCGTGACGAGTAGCTCGCAGCGAGTAGCGCGCAGCGAGCAGCGTGCATCTTATAACTTCTCTCTCACAATTTTCCCATCCTTCATAACAAATTCAATTCTCCGGATATTTTTTATGTTCACCGATGGATCATCTGTTACAGCAATGATATCGGCAAGCAAACCTTTTTTAATTCGCCCAATCTCGTCGCCATATCCAAAAACATCAGCATTTACCGACGTAGCAGATCTCAGTACATCAATTGGCTTCATACCATAATCCACCATCATTTCCATTTCTCTTGCATTGTCACCGTGTGTAAATACTCCAACATCTCCTCCCATACAAATAGTAACTCCGGCTTTCAATGCTGCAGTAAAACTTTTTCTTTTCGCGGTAATGCGTGCTGGTTCCGGGTCTGTTCCTTTTTTCCAGCCTCCGTATTGAAAGATGGCATCGCCGGCTGCAAGTGTTGGACATAAGGCAATGCCTTTGTCCTTCATCATTCTGAAAACTTCATCAGTGCCTGCATCGCCGTGTTCAATTGTTGAAACACCTGCAAGGATGGAACGCCGCATACCTTCCGCTGTTGAAGAATGTACCACAACCTCCCTTCCACTTCCTTTGGCAATGGCTACAGCTGCTGCAATTTCTTCTTCAGTGAAAGTGGGAGCTGCTTCGCCGTTTTTTCCATAGCGGTAATCAGCATAAATTTTTATTACGTCAGCACCTTTTGAGATCTGTGTTCGTACTTCCTTCCGCATTTCTTCAATGTTTCCTACTTCAGCTGCGCCCTGCGGATATTCAATATCAGGATTTGATGAAGCAGGTCCATACGAACCTCTAGCAACAATAGCACGCGTGGCAACAATCATTCTTGGTCCGGGAACCACACCTTTTTCGATTGCTTTTTTCAAACCTGCATCATCATACTGCGCACCCTCTGTACCGAGGTCGCGTACGGTGGTAAAACCTGCAAACAAAGTAGCAGCAGCATGATTCACTGCACGTGCTGTTCTTTCAGCACGACTTTCTTTCAGCACCTGGTCATTCCAGCTTACCTCATTGTAAGGATGCAGGAATAAATGGGAATGTCCTTCGATCAAACCCGGAAGCAGTGTAGATCCCTTCATTTCAATAATCCGTGTATTGGCCGGAAGCTTAAAGGTCATTGAACCTGCTTCTTCAATTCGGTTACCTTTTACCAGTACCACCCAGCCGTTATGCATCATTTCACCATCAAATACCCTGTCTGGCCGAAGCAGGTAAAATGAATCGTTTTGTGTAAAACCTTTTAATCCGGTAAGAAATAATGCAATAAAAAAAAGCACTTTCATGAAAGAGGTTTGATACGGGTAATGATATTTATTTTTCAGGCGAGCACATCACTGAAATCCGGCTTTTTGTCAAATACGGTCCGGGCAAACGAACAGATGGGCGTAATCTTTATATGATGGTGCCGCGCGTATTCAACTGCAGCATGAACGAGTTCATATCCAGTGTTCCTTCCACGCAATACATCATCAACTTCTGTATGTTCAATGATCATCCTGTCATCTGAAGTCATGGAATACACCATTTCAGCAGCAACCTCGCCATCGAATTCCACAAAAAACATCCCCCTGTTGCCTGTTTTTTTATGTTGTACTGTCATTTGGCTAAGCTATTGAAAAAATTTTTGTTCATTTGTCCACGGAATTACATCTTTGCAAAGAAATGAAACAGAATTTCAATCAACAGTGGTGGTGGCATACAAACTCTTCGCGGGGTATGTAATGCTATTATCATAGCTGATCAACATATACATCCCCGCACATGCGGGGTTTTTTATTTTGATCCGGTGTTATTTAAAAGACAATGAAAAAAATTCAGGTCAGGACGCAGGTGAAAAAAATGCTGGCAGATGTATATACAGCTGTGGGGATTTATCTACGGCTAAGGGATAGATTCAGGGATACGATTCTCCTGGAAAGTGCCGATCACCATGCCAGCGAAAACAGTTTTTCGTTCATATGCATTAACGCAATTGCAGGTATCGAAATCAGTAATATTGAAATGGCTGAATTCAAATATCCTTTGCAGGATGCAGAAAGAAAACCATTCAATGGAAAGGAACCACTCGAAAAAATGTTGTGGGATTTTATGGAACGTTTTGAAACAACATCCGATGATCCCAAAACAGCGAGATACGGACAGGGCCTGTATGGCTATTTTACTTTTGATGCAGTGCAGTTTTTTGAAACCATCCGGTTTAAGAATTCCTCGGACAAGAGCAATGCAATACCCCTTGCACGATACAGGTTTTACCAGTATGTAATTGCCATCAATCATCATAAGGATGAACTGGTGCTTTGCGAAAATTGCATTAATGGTCTTGAAAGTGAATCAGGCTTGCTCGAAAGCCTGATCAAAAGCAAGGACGTTCCTGTTTATCCTTTTCACACCATCAGTAATGAAACAAGCAACATGGCAGATGAAGATTATACGGCCATGGTAAAAAAAGGTATCGCGAGTTGTTTCAGGGGTGATGTGTTCCAGATTGTTTTAAGCCGGCGCTTTGAACAAAAGTTTTCCGGCGATGAATTCAATGTATACAGGGCTCTGAGGAACATCAATCCATCACCTTATCTTTTTTATTTTGATTACGGTGATTACAAATTAATGGGTTCATCGCCCGAAGCGCAGCTCGTCATCAGCAACGGAAGGGCAGTTGTGCATCCGATTGCA
>JBJMLW010000124.1:0-5406 GCA_045805105.1 Flavisolibacter sp.
CTCGTCAATTTTTTTCGAAGCTTCTGCTTTCGTGAGGTCATCATTTACCTGTTCACCTGCTTCATCCGCTAATGTATGAAGGTATGAACGCTGTGCGCCCGTAATTTCTTCATCACCTGTTTTCCAATTATCCGGATCTTTTATAGCATTTGATTGCTGATTGTTGTTTTGTTTTTGAGAATCCATATGTATGTTTTAGTTCTTAAATCCAAATACCAAACCAAACATCATTTATTGGCTAAAATAATTAGTATTTTTTTCATCTTTATGAACTTAGAATTATTTATTGATGGGCCTGGCTGGCAAATCAAATTCCCATAGTCCGAGTGTTCCTTTAACATGAATTGGTTTTTCAAAAATATCCGGTTCCGAAAGCATCCACGCATAGCGACCTGTTGAATAGTCGCCAAATGCTTTTTCTTCCATTGTCAGTGCAGCCAGTTCATGATTAGATAGGAAAAGATATTCTACAGGTAGAACGTCTTCAAGAATAACCTTTCCGATTATTGCTCCAAATGGAAGCAGATTGAAATCATCAATATATTTTTTGAATGGAGCCTCACTACAGAGAATGCTTCCTTTTTTGCCAAGGCTTGCATGAATCAGCAACGGACCACGATATCCTGTTTTCCAGGAACGGGTTTCTATTTTCTTACATCCCATTATTACCAAAGATGCCCATGGTTGTAGAAGAGAAAGAGTTTTCATTCATTGAATCTAATATTTGAAAGAATATGAAAGCCTGTTTATAAACTTGTTGATTTCCTGTATATAACTTTTAGTTCATATTCTGTACGTAGGGTTTGCTTTTTGAATTGATATTGAAAACAGCAAATGAAAAAGCCGAAGCCAGTTGCACTTGATAAAAAATTATCAGCTCTTTTGAAGAAAGGCAAACGTGAACCCATGCCTAAAGATATTGAACCCATGCTGGCGACATTGGTTACGTCACCAGCTGAATCCGGAGAGTGGGTATATGAAATGAAATGGGATGGTTACCGCGCTCTGGCTTATCTGAATGGTGAACATGTGGAAATCCGGTCGCGGAATAATAAATCTTTTAATGATAAATTTTACCCCTTACACAAGGCAATGCAGGAATGGGGCATTCATGCAGTAATTGATGGTGAACTTGTTGTTGTAGACGAATCCGGGGTTCCGGACTTCAGTGGCCTCCAGCTCTGGAGAAGTGAAGACGATGGTCAGCTGGCATTTTATGCCTTTGATATTTTATGGCTTGATGGATATTCAATAATGGATCTGCCACTGGAAGAAAGAAGGCTGATATTAAAAGCAGTAATGCCACCAGCGATTCCATCAATCAGGATAAGTGAAACCATTGAAGATTCCGGAAAAGAAGCATTCAGGCAGGCTGATCAGCTTCATCTTGAAGGCGTGATGGCAAAAAAATCAGGAAGCCGGTATATACCCGGATCACGATCCAAAGAATGGCTGAAGATTAAAACAGAAAAAAGACAGGAGTTAATTATTGGGGGATATACACGAAACGAAGGAACAAATAAACTGTTCAGTGCACTTTTACTGGGAATTATTGAAAAGGGAAAATTTCGTTTTTTAACTCCCGTTGGTACAGGCTTCAATAAAAAAATGCAGGAAGAGATCATAAAAAAAATGAAACCTTATGAAACCGATATATGTCCTTTCAGCACCGTGCCTGAATATAACAAGCCTTCAAGATTCCGTCCAGACCCGCCGAAGGCAACCGTTACATGGGTAAAACCAAAAGTGGTTGCAGAGATCAGTTATCGTGAAATGACAAGAGACGGGGCGGTGAGACATCCATCTTTTAAAGGTTTGCGTGAGGATAAAAAACCATCTGAAGTAGTGAGGGAAGTGGCGACTGATACAAGTAAACTGATAAAGGAAAATCGTCTTGTTCAGAAAAAAATTATTACAGCACCACCAAAAAAAGAAAGGGCCACCTTATTAAATCCGAATGAAGAAACTCAGACCCGTATTATTGGCGGTCATGAATTGCGGTTTACTAACCTGAGTAAGATATTCTGGCCAAAAGAACGTTTGAGCAAAAGAGACATGATCAATTACTATTACCAGGTAGCACCTTATATGGTTCCCTATCTGAAGGATCGTCCGCAAACCCTGAACCGTCATCCACATGGAATAGAAGGAGAAAGTTTTTATCAGAAAGATGTGAAAGGGAAAGCTCCCGATTGGATTGAAACGTTCCCGTATTTCAGTTTTGCCGACAGAAGAGAAAAGGAATTTCTTGTCGCAACCAATGAAGCGAGTCTTTTGTATATCGCATCACTTGGATGTATTGAGATTAACCCATGGAGCAGTAAAAGAACTACACCTGATCATCCGGACTGGTGTATCATTGATCTCGATCCTGATAAAAACAGTTTTGACCAGGTGATCCAGGCAGCGAGGGTAACTAAAGAAGTGCTCGATGCAATAGGAGTGAACAGTTATTGTAAAACTTCCGGGTCTACCGGCTTGCATATTTATATTCCGCTAGGCGCAAAATATACTTATCACGATTCAAAAGAATTTGGCAGGCGCATAGCAAAGATTGTACATGCTGAATTGCCCGAATTCACATCCATAGAAAGAAAAACTGCAGACAGGGGTGGACAGATGTATATTGATTTTCTGCAAAACCGTCCACAGGCAACCGTTGCGGGCCCTTATTCTCTTCGCCCCAAACCAGGTGCTCCCGTTTCTATGCCTTTGTTCTGGGAGGAAATAAAAAAAGGTTTGAAGATCACAGACTTTCATATGCGCAATGCAGTAGCAAGGGTGAGGTCTGAAGGAGACATATTCAAAGGAGTCCTGGGAAAAGGAATTGATATCGAAAAGGCAATCAGGAAAATTGAATCTGTGTTTGGAGAGCTATTGAAGAATGTAGCATAATGCACATTCATTGTGTTTAATATATTGGCGTTTATTGAATGAAACTTCTGTTTCATCGGTAATGCAAATATTTACCGCGTTTAGAATCCAATACTGATTTACTTTTTACATTAGTTCACCAACGGTTAAGACTAATGGATATAAACCAATAGCATTCCTGCACTTTATCAAGTTGGAAAAGCATTTCATCAAATGAATTATGATTGCGTGTTTTATAATAATTGCTTTGTAAGATCGACAGTCATTTGCTGTCAATTAATAAAAAAAATTAATTATGAAACACGCTCATTTCAGAAACTTCGCACGGGGATTAACAATTGTTTCCCTGCTGGCCATGTTTTCATTCAGCTTTCCATTTGGAGGAGATTCTGTTGAAATATTTCTCAACAAAAAACTTCTTTTCCGTCAGTTCATGCATGAAGGAGAACAGCTTAAAACGGTTACAATAAATTCTTCAGCTGTTAAACAGGAAATGGAAATAAACTACAAGCATTGTGGCATTGCAGGAAAATCGAGAATGCTTGCTCTTAAAAATTTAAAGAATCAGATTGTAAAGACGTGGCATTTTACAGATGTGAACAGTAAAGAGGCATCCATGGTGATCAATGTGGCGGATATTATCCAGGGACTGAAGAAAAATGAAGATAGAGTTCACCTGTATTATTCATCGAAAGAATTACCCGGAGGAAAGCTCCTGGCAGATATTGTTTATCAGGCGCAGGTTGTTGCGGCGAAATGAACGTTGAAACGTGAAACTTCAGCTGAGTATATAAAATGAAAACTTCAACTTGCTTGTAAGAAGGATCCAATGGTTTGTGTAAAATGAAAAATAAAACGCCCCTTGCGGGGCGTTTCTTCTAAAAGCTGAATCCAAGTCCAACTTTGATTGATCTATTGTATGCGTCCAGGTTTTTATTTGCATCTGTTTTCATCAAGCCATGGTCGTATGCTGCGGTGATGTTTACGCCATTAGCAAACTGATAACCCACACCTGCAGTAAAGCCTGCATCCCAACGATTAAACTGGCTGGTAGCATCGAGTTTTTTATTAAGGAGATTAAATCCAAGAAGTCCGGCTGTTGTTACCAGGTCTGCCTTGGCAAGGTATGAAACCTGCGGCCCTGCAAAAACCTGGAAACCGTTCATGTTGGCCTTCAATACAACAGGTACATCAATATAATGCGTTGTCAGTTTTGCCTGTGCATTGGCTCCAATAAATTCGGCGCCTTTGATATTCAGTTCACCTCTGAGGTTGTATCCTTTCTGGCTATAACTGATAGAAGGTTCAACAGACATTATACTTCCGAGGGGAATAGAAACATACCCACCGGCAAATAGTCCGGTATGTCCGGTTGAGGTTACTGCTCCATTGGTAAAGTCAAGAAGGTTATTCAGGCTGTTGGGCGCATCGCCTTTTATACTTGATGAAGCTACGCCTGCGCGGATCCCAAATGAAGGTTGAACCTGGGCCATGGCAAATGTGGTAAGCAACACCGATGCTGCGAGGAGTAATTGTTTTTTCATATAAGGAACGTGGTTTTGTTGTCGTTCTTCTGTGAGAAGGTAAAATGATGCAGCTGCTTAATCAGGTTCCGATAAGTTTATGTTAAAGGGTTTGTATTCATTAACAGGTTTTAACAGATGCCTTTGAAACTTTATATGATGGTAGGAGAAGGTATTAAGGTAATAGGATAATTGGTATTTGGGTACTCATTAATACCTAAATACTGTAATACCCGAATACCAAATATGGGTCATTCGTCAGAATTTACGAACTTCACCATGAATCAATAAACAATACATGGCTAAATCACAGGAAACATTCGGTAAAAAAGAAAAACAAAAGAAAAAACTTAAAGAAAGACAGGACAAAAAGGATAAGATGGAAGAGCGCAAGGCAAATGCAAAAAAAGGCAAAAGCCTGGATGAAATGATGGCTTATCTTGATGAAAACGGAAACATTACATCAACTCCTCCTGATCCAAGCAAAAAAAAGACCTTCAATGTAGAAGATATGCAGATTGGCGTTCCGAAACAGCAGCCTGCTGACCCGGAAGAGGCATTCAGGACTGGTGTGGTAACATTTTTCAACGACGACAAAGGTTTTGGATTTATTAATGACCTTCGGACCCAGGAAAGGGTTTTTGTTCATATTAACCAGCTCACAGAACCCATCCGTGAAAACGATAAGGTTCGTTTTGAAGTGGAAATGGGCCCCAAAGGTCCGAGTGCACTTCGGGTAAAAAAAGGTCTTTGACCCGGATTTGCTTTTTTCATCTCAGTTTCTTTAGTAATTTACTGGAAACAAACTTTCATGAATACGGTTGCTCAGATTCTTTCTTTGAAGGGAAGTAATACAGTTACAGTTCCTGCAGGAACTAAGGTTCTTGATGCACTCAAGATTATGGCTGAAAAAAATATCGGTTCTGTCGTTGTTACAAATCCTGAAGGTCATTACCTGGGTATTGTTTCTGAAAGAGATTATTCAAGAAAAGTTATTCTGAAGGGAAAA
>JBJMLW010000125.1:0-5139 GCA_045805105.1 Flavisolibacter sp.
CCGCCCGCCCCGGGATCTTCCATTAAAATACCGGCACTTTCCAGAATATGTTCGTATGTGAAGACAGGACAGCCAAAGCGAACAGCAAGGGCAAGGGCATCTGAAGTCCGCGAATCAATTTCTATGGTATCATTATCGGAAGAACAAACCAGCTTTGAATAAAAAATGCCTTCCTGAAGGTCGGAGATAATGATCTCATGAAGTTCAATATTGAAGGCACTCATAAAGTTTTTCATCAGGTCATGCGTCAGGGGCCGGCTTGGTTGCATTTTTTCAAGTGCAACTGCAATGGCCTGTGCTTCAAAGCCGCCGATCACAATCGGCAACCTTCTCAATCCGTTGACCTCGCCCAGTACAACAGCATAAGAATGCGTTTGCGTTATACTGTGCGATAGAGCCACTATTTCCAGTTCTATTTTCTTCATATTATTCTGCTACCTGTGAAAGCTTCAAAATTAAGCAGTTCAGGTAAAAAGATTGAAAAAAAAACAACATATAATATGCCTGAAACTGTACCATTATCACCTGTCAGCTCCGTAGAAATAAAGTCTGCATTCCATATTTTTTTGCCAGACAGAATGATGGCTGCACTTACTCCTAATGACCTTTCAATTTCTTTACAGCTGCTGTAACCTTTGGTACAATTTCAAAAGCATCGCCCACAATACCATAATCTGCAGCTTTAAAGAAAGGGGCTTCAGGGTCTTTGTTAATTACAACAATAACCTTACTTCTGTTCACGCCTGCCAGGTGTTGAATGGCTCCGCTGATGCCAATGGCGATGTAAAGATTCGGTGCAATGGCAATACCTGTTTGCCCTACGTGTTCATTATGTGGCCTCCAGTGTGCATCTGCTACGGGGCGGCTACATGCGAGCGCAGCGCCAAGTGTGTCTGCCAGTTCTTCCACCATACCCCAGTTCTCCGGACCTTTCATTCCACGTCCTGCACTTACTACAACATCAGCTTCAGTTAAGGCAACCTTGCCAGATGTTTTTGTACTTCCGGTAATTTTTATCCGGGCCGGATCAACATTGATGCTGAGTACCGATACTTCTGCAGCACTTCCATCCTGTGAAACAGGAAAAGAATTTACATTCAGTGAAATAACTTTTACATCCGTGTTAATGGAAACAGTTGCATATGCCTTTCCTGAAAAAACGTTTTTACGTACGGTAAATCCATTTCCGGTTTCAGGCAGCGCTGTTGCTCCTGAAATCAGTCCTGCCTTCAGTCTTACAGCAACGCGTGGTGCAATTGCTTTTCCAGTGGAGTTATTGGAGAATATGATCACTTTCGCACCTGTTTGTGAGGCTGCTTCTGAAATGACTTTAGTATAAACCTGCGCATCAAACTGATTCAGGTTATCGTGTTTTACCTGGTGAACTTTTTTTACACCGTGTACCCCGAGAGAAGCAAGATCATCATGCACATTTCCCAAAACAAGTGCTTCCGCGGTTGTTCCGAGCTTTTCTGCAACCTTCGCTCCATAGCTTAAAGATTCATGAGATGCTTTTTTTACATGTCCATCAGTATGATCTACAAAAATTAAAACGCTCATATACTTCGTTATTCGATATTCGTTATTCGTTATTCGATATTTCTAAATGGCTCTTGCTTCCTCATGCAACAACCGGATAAGTTCATCAACATTGTCGGGTGATACCAGTTTTACACCTGCCTTTGCCGGCGGCAGACCAAACTCACTAAATTTTGTCATGGGTTGCACAGATGCAGGTTCTATAACTTTCAACGGTTTTGTACGGGCAGCCATAATTCCGCGCATATTGGGAATACGGGCTTCTGCAACACCTTTTTGAGTGCTTATTACTACCGGAAGAGAAACTTCAACCGTTTCTTCTCCTCCTTCAATTTCTCTCTTTACAGTGGCATTAGATCCGCTTACCTGAACATTTGTGGCGAGCGGGATATAGGGTAGGTCCAGCAATTCAGCAATCATTCCACCAACTGCACCACCATTATAGTCTATGGTTTCTTTCCCGGTAAAGATCAGGTCATATCCTCCATCTTTTGCAGTAGCAGCTATCTGCGCAGCAACCTGGTAGCTTTCCAATGGTTCGGTATTGATCCGCATGGCTTCATCGCCTCCCAATGCAAGTGCTTTACGGATGATAGGTTCTGCATCGGCACCGCCAACAGTAATAAGATGAATAATGGTGGATGCATCAGCCTCCTTTAATTCTATGGCACGTACTAAAGAATACCATTCATCGTAAGGATTAATGATCCATTGAACACCACCCTCAGCGAATTTCGAGTTGTTATCAGTGAAAGCTATTTTTGCCGTTGTGTCTGGCGTTTTACTGATGCACACTAGTATCTTCATAATTCGGTTTTATACCTATGGTTGTTTATGCAACTAAAAGTTCAGGCAAATATAGGCGCAAATATATACGAAACACCCACAGATCAATGGACAGGATAGAGAAGTTGAAGGAATTCATGGCATCAAGTCCGGAGGATAATTTTATCCGGCATGCACTGGCAATGGAATATATTAAACAAGGAAACGATGCTGAAGCACAAATGATGCTGGAAAACCTGCTGAACACGGATGAAAAATATATTGGAAGTTATTATCATCTAGCCCGCCTTTTAGAACGCACAGGTAAAAAAGAAGAAGCCATAAAATGGTATGAAAAAGGGATGCAAATGGCAAAAGATGCTGGTGACATGCATTCATTTAATGAATTGAGAGCCGGATATGATGACCTTATTTATTAATCTTTTAGTTTGCAATTATTAACCGACAGATTCAACGCTGTTCTGAAGGAAAAGGGTTTTCTTCAAACAGGAAATTCTTTTCTGCTGGCTGTCAGCGGGGGAGTGGATTCAGTTGTTTTATGTGACCTTGCTTTCCATGCCGGCTTGAAATTTACCATAGCACATTGTAATTTTTCATTAAGAGGTGAAGAAAGTGATCGTGATGAAGAATTTGTCAGGAATCTTGGACCCAGTTTTAACTGTCCGGTACTTGTTAGGAAATTTGATACTTCAGTTTTTGCAGCATCAAACAAATGCTCACTCCAGGAAGCTGCGCGTTTATTACGTTACGAATGGTTTCATCAGCTTGAACAGGAAAATAATTTTACAGCAACACTTCTTGCCCATCATGCGAATGATAATATTGAAACCGTGCTGATGAATTTTTTCAGGGGAACGGGACTAGAAGGGTTAACCGGTATGAAAGAATACACACCTACCGGAAAATCTTTCCGGCCGATGTTGTCATTTACACGGAAAGAAATTGAAGCGTATGCACGGTTCCGTAATATCAACTGGGTTGAAGATTCTTCCAACCTTTCCTCCAAATACACGAGAAATTTTTTCAGAAATGAAATTATTCCAGCCATCAGCAAAGTTTATCCAGAGGTGGAACAAAACATACTTGATAATATTTACAGGTTTCGAAGCATCAATCTTTTTTACCAGGCATCCGTTCGTGAAATCATACAGAGCCTGTGTGAAAAAAAAGATACTGAAATCCGTATACCTGTTAAAAAGCTGGTAGGACTGAATTCTCCTTTGTTACTATTTGAAATCTTCAGGCAGTATGGCTTTGGAGAAAAACAGGTGGAAGAGTTTCAGAAATTATTAAATGCGGATTCAGGAAAATTTATTGAAAATGAAAAGTACCAGGTAATCCGTCATGGTAACCGGCTGGTGATCGCAGAAAAAAATTCTCCAGCTAATACAATAGCAATTGAGTCGGGTATGAATGAAATTAAATTTGATGACAAAATATTACACTTGTCATTAAAACAAACCAATGGTTTTGAAGTAAACACGTCCCCAATGGTGGCGCAGCTGGATGCAAAAAAAATTGAATTTCCCTTAGTGTTACGGAAATGGAAACAAGGGGATTACTTTTATCCATTAGGAATGCGTAAAAAGAAAAAGCTCGGAAGATTTTTTATCGATCAGAAATTATCAAAACACATTAAAGAATCCACATGGATTCTCGAATCGAATAAAAAGATTGTATGGATTGTTGGAATGCGGATTGATGACAGGTTTAAAGTTACTCCGTCAACGGAGCAGGTTTATATTTTCAGGACGTCCAGCCTTTAGCTCTCATATAACTTCCAACTGCATCCACAAAATAACTTACAAGGTCAAAACCCGCAGCGTATGCGGCAATCAAAATAAAGGCAAGTCCGTATATGGATCCCCAGATGTGTGCTGAATGATTGATATTATCCTTTGCCTTTTTTTCAAGTATTATTGATAATACCAGGTATAGCGGTGCAAAAATGAAACCTGGCATTCTGATAAAATAAACATACACTTCACTGTCAGGTGCTACCGCCAGGCCTGCAAAGATTACAGCACTTACTGCACCGGAAGCTCCAAGACTCCGGTAATATTCATCGTTACGGTGTTTAAAATAGGTAGGCAAAAGGGAAATCATCAATGCACTGATGTACATAGTAAGATAGATCCAGGTTCCTGCCTGTGGAAAAAGAGCCTTGAATGCATTTTCCACGGTACTCCCGAAAAAGTACATCGAAATCATATTAAAAATCAGGTGTTGCCAGTCTGCATGAATAAGTCCGCAGGAAAAAAACCTGTACCATTGTCCATTTCTTGTAACAGCCGGCGGATAAAATATGAGGTCGTTAATTATTTTCTGGTTGGAAAATCCGCCGATAGAAACAAGCGCTGTAATAATGATGATGATGATGGTGGTATCGAATTGCATAATTATTTATGATGATATTTTTCATTTTGTAAAATGGTACACGCACGGTATACCTGTTCTGCCAGTATCAGTCGTACCAGCTGATGCGGGAAAGTAAGCTGCGAAAGTGACCACCTGAATTTTGCTTTCTGTAAAACCATTTCATCGAGGCCAAATGCACCACCAATTACAAAAACAATATTTTTTGTGCTTTCTGTTGCACGCTGCTGAATAAATATGGAGAGACCTTCAGAGGTTAACTGTTTACCTTTTTCATCAAGTGCAACAAGAAAATCATCTGCTTTCAACCAGTCGAGAATGATCAGGCCTTCTTTTTTTTTCAGATCCATCTCCGACATCATTCCCGCATTTTTCGGAACAGGAATGATGGTCCAATCTGCATTAAAATAATGGCTGATTCTTTTGGTAAAAATTTCA
>JBJMLW010000126.1:0-2110 GCA_045805105.1 Flavisolibacter sp.
ACAACCCCAGTTCAGACAAATTCCGCCAAGGCTTTCTCTTACTATTACTGCTGTTTTAAATCCTAACTGTGATGCCCTGATTGCTGCAACATAACCGCCCGGACCCGTTCCAATAACTACAACATCGTATGCCATATGATTCTGATTTTTAAATAAGCGGCACGAAGCTAGTTTAATTTGACATACCTTCAAAAGTGAAACAATAGTCTTACTCAATAGATGGATTTCAGAACTTATCTCGAAGACATGATGGTTGTCAATCACCCATGTTCTATCAGGTTCAGGGCAGATAATGGAGCAGTAGCCACCATCGAAGCCAGGATTACTGATCTTTACCGTGATAATGAAGAAGAATTCATCATGACTGACAGGGGTATCAGAATAAGACTGGAAGATCTCCGCTCTGTAGGAGACAGAACGCCGGATATGGTTTAAGCCATCAGCTTTGTTAAGTTTTATTTTTTCCTGCTGAATCTTTGGCTGTTCAGGCATATTTTCCGACATTTGCCATCCCAAAATTTACGATAATGGCAAGAGTATGTCAGGTTACAGGTAAAACACCGGTTGGAGGCAATAAGGTTTCGCACTCCAATATCAAGACAAAGCGCCGGTTCTTACCAAATTTGCAGACCAAGAAATTTTTCCTGGCTGAAGAAAATAAATGGATTACCCTGAAACTGACTACCGATGGTATCAGAACCATCAACAAAAATGGTTTATACCAGGTAGTTAAGGAAATGAGAGCCCAGGGACAGCATATTTAGTTGGTAAATTGACTGATTGGCTAGTTAATACCCAGATCAATCAATTCAATTAACTTAATCAATATAATCAACAAACATGGCAAAGAAAGGAAACCGCGTTCAGGTAATTCTGGAATGCACCGAGCAGAAAACAACGGATGTTCCGGGAACCAGCCGCTATATCACAACAAAGAACAAAAAGAATAATCCGGAGCGCCTGGAATTGAAAAAATTCAATCCGAACCTGAAAAAAGTTACTGTTCACAAAGAAATCAAGTAAGCAGCAAACGTTCATTTACAACTTTCAATAATTTATCATGGCAAAAGCAGCTAAAACCGCGATCAAAACAAAAGACCAAAAGGCAGCCGCTGAGGCAAAGAACTGGTCAAAAGTGATCAAGGCGGTGCGCAGTCCGAAGACAGGTGCTTATACTTTCAAGGAAGCAATTATCCATAAGGATAAGGTAAAGGCATTCTTAGCTCAGAAATAAGATGGGTTTTTAAATAATACAGAAGCTGTCAGCCTGCGGGTTGATGGCTTTTGTCGTTTATAAAATGATCTGTAAAGATTCTGTTAGCTGTTTTCTAATCAGGTTAAGTTTTTGAATCGTGAAGAGAGCTCACTTGTTGATTGTGTTGTTGTCTCCCTTCTCTAAATAACTACTTTTACACAATGGGATTTTTCAATAAGCTGTTTGGTAAAAAGGAAAAGGAAAGCCTGGACGAAGGGTTACAGAAAACCAAGGAAAATTTTTTTTCCAAGGTTTCCAAGGCAATTGCAGGAAAAAGTACTGTTGATGAAGAGGTACTTGATAATCTCGAGGATGCACTGGTTTCTTCCGATGTTGGAATTGATACAACAGTTCAGATTATTGATCGTATCGAACAAAGAGTTGCAAAAGATAAATACCTGAATTCCACAGAACTCAACCAGATACTTCAGGAAGAAATCGAGGCCACGTTAGGAGAATCTTCCGCAAAAGATTCGTACGATTTTCATTCTGAACTTCCATCAAAACCATATGTTATTCTGGTTGTTGGGGTCAATGGTGTGGGAAAGACAACAACTATTGGAAAGCTATCTTATAATTTTAAAAAAGCAGGGAAAAGTGTGCTTCTTGGTGCCGCAGATACCTTTCGGGCAGCAGCAGTTGACCAGCTTACAATATGGTCTGAGAGAACCGGTGTGCCGATAGTAAAACAACCAATGGGTTCAGATCCTGCGGCTGTTGCATTTGATTCAGTGAATAGTGGCGTATCAAGAGGTTCTGATGTAGTTCTGATCGATACAGCAGGAAGGCTGCATAATAAATCACATTTGATGGATGAACTCGGTAAAATCAGACGAAGCATTCAGAAAGTAATTC
>JBJMLW010000127.1:0-2300 GCA_045805105.1 Flavisolibacter sp.
GCAATATTGAACAAGTATATGGGGCAAAATACGCCCCCAATGCAGATACGCCTTTGTTACACCTGGAATTTTCTTTAAAATATGATGACCTGAACCTCGATTTTCTTAAAACCGTGTTGGGGAAAATACCTGTTGCAGAGATTACTGCTTTTATTGAAGCTGCTCCTTCAGGTAAATATGCCCGAATGATTGGTTTTTTGTATGAATTTCTGACACAAAAAAAGCTTGTTATTAATAAACCGATATCTGGCAACTATGTGGATCTCCTGGACACAGATAAATATATTACTGGCAAAACGGTAAAGGATGCGCGATGGCGCATCAACAATAATTTACTAGGCACGGCCGCATATTGCCCGATGGTGAGGAAAACAAATATTCTTACTGTTTTATTAAGCCAGGATATATCGCAAAAAATACAACAGTTAAAAAATGAATTCCCCCCCGATATCTTCAGACGGGCAACCAGCTATCTCTATACGAAGGAGACCCGCTCTTCCTATGAGATCGAAAAGGAACAGCCTTCTGCCGACAGGATGGAAAAATTTATTGCTTTGCTGGTCAGGGCTGGGACAGAACAGACAGAACTGCTATTGGCTGAAGCCCGGCTGACACAGTTGCAAAATGCAATAGTCGATTCCAGGTTTGCTGCAACAGGCTTTCGTAATTTTCAGAACTATATCGGGCAGTCATTATCCAATTACCAGGACCTGATCCATTATGTGTGCCCGCCACCAGCTATTCTATTGTCATTGATGGAAGGTTTAAAAGATACAGCATTTAAAACCATAGGCATCTACCCAGAAATAAGGGCGGCTATCATTGCTTTCGGCTTTGTATTCATTCATCCGTTTGAAGATGGAAACGGCAGGCTGCACAGGTTCCTGATACACGATATTCTTGTGCACGATGGCATTGTACCGCAGGGACTGATCATCCCGGTGTCGGCCCATATGCTCAATAATATCAGGGATTATGATGCTGCACTGGAAAAATATTCGAAGCCTTTGATGCAGCAGATCAGGTATGATAAAAAAGCTGATGGTGAAATTGAGGTAACCAACCTTAAAGAAGTAGATGGTTATTTCAGGTATCCCGACCTGACCGATCAATGCATTTACCTGGCCCAGGTTATTCATGCAACTCTTAAACAAGATATGCCGGAAGAACTTGTATTTATACAACGATATGACGAAGTAAAAAAAGAATTGCAACGCATTGTGGATATGCCGGATAAGGACATTAATATGATGATTGTTTTTCTGCATCAGAATAAGGGTGTATTTCCCAAGAGAAGGCGCGACTATTTTTCCAAGCTAACCAATGAAGAAATAACGTTGATGCAACTGGCATATAGAAAAATATTTGAGTTAGGCCCGGTTGAATGAAAATATTCTATTCCAGGCACTGAAAAATGCTAGTACCAGTGATGTGATCAGAATCAATACACTATTATCTTAATAGCTCAAAACAAGTATGGAAATGGCAACGCTTACCCGCAGAGAATTATACGACTTGGTGTGGTCAACACCTATGACCGCTATTGCAAAAAAGTACCTGATTTCAGATGTAGGTCTGCGAAAAATATGCATATCGATGAATATCCCCTTGCCTCGTGTAGGACATTGGGAAAAGATTAAAGCAGGAAAACAAATTACTGTAGCTCCCCTGCCGGAAAAATTTGAGGCCAAAGATGAAATTATACTAAAATTCAGGACTGAAAATGATCCGGCGCCCTCACAAAGAGATCCGGTGCGGACCCTGGCTAAAGAAGTAAGTAACCCAAATATTCCCTTTAAAGTCCCGGACACATTGACATCGAAGGATTCAAGGATTATCAAGGCGCAAAAAGCACTAACTGAAAAAAATCATTACCTGGATAGAGGGCTTGTATCATCAGGAAGAGGCAATCTTTCTATAAATGTTTCTCCGCAAAATGTAAATCGTGCATTATGCTTTATGCAGGGACTAATATCTGCCTTAGAGCAAAGGGGAAATCAGTTGAAGGTAAATTCAGAGGAAACGGTGGTCGTTATCTCGGGGCAATCGATAATGGTTGCCCTGCGTGAAAAAGTAAAAATCAAAAAGGTGCCCAATAAATGGGGAAGTTTCGACAATACATATGAACCTGAAGGTTCACTTGTTTTCAAACTGGGAAAGTATAGCACAAAAGAATGGCAGGATGGTTCAAAAAAGCTGGAGGAGCAATTGCCGGAGATCATAGCCAGAATGGAAATCGAAGCTCAAAAAAGTATTGAGGCGGAAATTGAGCGTAAAAAGCGTGAAGATGAGCGGATGGA
>JBJMLW010000128.1:0-4202 GCA_045805105.1 Flavisolibacter sp.
GCAACAAGGCATACTTTACTCCAAGAATAAAAAATATTGAACAGTTTGCGATCGCTATAATTACCATTTCAATGCACAACCCAACTATATAATTTCTTACTACAATCCTTGTCTTGTTGAAAATGTTTTGAATCTTGTCTTTATACTCATCTGCAAAAAGACTATTGAAGAATAATACCACTAGTCCCCTGTAAAGAAGGAGCAGAAATGTGGTAATAAAAATAATGATGGCGAGAAAGAAAACATTCGTTACAGTATTAACTGTACGGTTAACAATAACTGATGTTGAAGGAAGTACTTTATCCGTAGAAGACTGTACGAGGTCCTGTACTTCCTTATTGCTGACGTTAAAAGTTTTTTGAATCCATCCTTCCAGTTCTTTTATGGAAGCATCGATATTATCCATCATCAGCGGCAGATCATTGCGAAAGCTGACAATGGAATTTGAAATAAAATAAAATACAACCAGGAAGAGAAGAAGTCCGAGCAAAAGACATATCAGGGCGGCACCAGCCCGCGGGAATCCCTGCCTTTCAAAATATTTGCATGGAGAGATCAGCAAAAGCGCCATCAGGCATGAAAACACCAGTGGTTTCAGTATCTCCTGCCCTACATATAAGAGGGTAAGGATGATGATCAGGCACAAAAGCGGATTGACCATCTTAGCGAAAACAGCAGAAGTTGTTGAAGACCGGCAGATACCCATGCTTAAATGTAAATAAATAGAGTTAAAAGCTTTCCTTATTTTGTCGACATGAATCATGTGCTCATATGGTTGTGTTGTGTTTTTCCCTTGTGCGGTTTTGCACAGAAGAATTCATCCGGCATTTACACGTCAGATGACAGCAGTTTCGTTTACGGACTTCCATATGAAAAGGGCACGTGTCATTTACTCATTCAGGGATACATGACCATGTTTTCTCACCACGGTGAATACGCTCTGGATTTCAAAATGAAACAGGGTACAAAAGTTTGTGCAGCCAGGAGAGGAGTAGTTGTGGAGATCAAGGAGGATTCGCACGAAGGAGGCCTGGGAAAAAAGTATTTGTCAAAGGGCAACCACGTCATCATCCGGCATGAAGATGGAACATATGGTCATTACTGGCACCTTATGCCTGATGGTGCTTTGGTTAATGTTGGAGATTCGGTTTACCGCGGCGAGATCATTGGGCTGAGTGGCAACACAGGTTTCTCTGCCTTTCCGCATCTTCACTTTGAAGTGACAACGAAGTCTACTCCAAGCCAGAACCAGATACCTACATACTTCCAGACAAAGAAGTCTATCAGGCACCTGAAATCATTTCACTGGTATAAAGCAGTTTAATGCTGATTAATTAGGTTTGCAGGAATGCACGATTTTCTCCAGCAGTTTGCAACAGGAATGAGGAATACTTCCTTACTGGAATATATCGCAGTATTTACCGGGATAGCAAGTGTGTGGTACTCTAAAAAAGAAAATATCCTGGTTTATCCTGTTGGACTTGTCAATACCATAATTTACATCTACCTCAGTTTGAAAGGTAACCTGATTGGTGAAGCCAGTGTAAACCTGTATTACACGATTATAAGCATTTATGGATGGATCCTCTGGGCCAAGAAGGATGTACAACATAATAAAATTTTGCAAATTACTTTTTCCAACAAAAGGGAATGGATATATCAGTCCATTTTTTTTCTTTCCTTCTACATTGGATTATTCTTCGCACTTTCTTTCCTTAAAAAATATTTTGAGGGGGCAATTCCGTGGGCTGATGCATTTGCATCAGCATCGGCTTACACAGGGATGTGGCTGATGGCCAGGAAAAAGGTAGAAAGCTGGATCTGGTGGATTGTAACAGACATGGCTTCTGTGCCTCTTTATTTTATTAAGGGGTTTGTTTTTACGAGTGTGTATTATTTTATTTTATTGATCCTCGCTGTCAGTGGGCTGCTGGAGTGGAGAAGAAGAGTGCGGGATGTACATCTTACGACATGAAAAAATGGTTGATCGTTTGAAAAAAAACAAGCGGCATCAGGGTTTTTATTTATTGATACAGAAAGGTCCTATGGACAATTTCTTTTGGGATGCAATGTTGAAGTAGATAGCCGGATCATTAATGCAAACAGGGCAGATTTATATCTGTTTCTTGAAACTGACTGTCCGTTTATCCAGGATGGCACCAGGCTTAACGATGAACAGCGTGAAAAATTAAATAGCAATCATAAAAAACTTCTTATAGAATCCGGAATAAAATTTATTACCCTCTCCGGAAATTGGGAAGAAAGGTTTACTCTTGCACGCGACATAATAGACGAAGTTTTTTTGGAAACATGAAAAAGATCATCGTACTCGGACCTGAGTCCACGGGAAAAAGTACCCTGTGTACACAACTCGCAGATTATTACAAAACCTGCTGGTGCCCCGAATTCGCCCGTGAATACCTCCACCAGACAAAAGGCAATTATACATTTGGTGACCTGCTGAATATTGCAAGAGGCCAGATCGAGCTCGAGGATACCATGATTACTGAAGCTAAAAATGGATTTTATTTTATTGACACAGATATGTATGTAATGAAAGTCTGGTGCGAAGTGGCTTTCGAATCATGTCATACATGGATACTTAAACGCATTGCAGAACGAAAGTATGACCTGTTCCTGCTTTGCAACATTGATCTTCCCTGGGTAAAGGATGAGCTTAGAGAATATCCGGATATTAATATCCGCCGCCGTCTTTATAAAATGTATAAAGACCTTCTGATCAATGACGGTACAAAATGGGCAGAGATCTCGGGAACAGATTCACAACGTTTGCAGACAGCCATCCAGATTGTTGACACAGTTTTCAAAAGGAAATGATCATCGGATAATCTTTTGAATATCGGGATCATCTTCCAGCATACTCATTTGACGGGTAACCCAAATACTTTTTGACAGTACGAACCGCGATGGGGGTTTAACAGTAAAAATTTTAGGATTGCGCAGGCTGGCAGCGATCATGGCGGCTTCCCGTCTACCCAATTTTTTTGCAGGTTTATTAAAATATGCCTGTGATGCTGCTTCAACCCCGAAAACGCCTTTCCCCATTTCAATCACATTGAGATACATTTCCAGGATGCGCTTTTTTCCCCAGATCCATTCGATCATCTTGGTGAAATAAACTTCCAATCCCTTTCTCACAAAATCACGCCCCTGCCATAGAAAAACATTTTTAGCTACCTGCTGGCTGATGGTGCTCGCACCGCGCACACGGTTTGGTTTCTTTTTGTTGTATTTCATTGCTTTTTCAATACTCTTCCAGTCAAACCCACTATGATCGGGGAACAACTGGTCTTCAGTAGCAATGGCTGCCAGCTTCATATTGTAAGACATTTCATCATAGTCAACATAATCTCTTTTCAGACCATTACCGCTAATCCAGTTGGAAAGCTGTGTAAGGGTGATGGGTGGATTGATCCATTTGAGAAGAATGATATAAACAAATTGCGCAATGAAAAGGATAATAAAAACTTTCTTTACGATCCGCCAGGTTCTCTGTAAAATGGTTTTCTTCTCCATTAATTGCAATATAAATATTGTTGCGGTTTGTAAGCACAGATGCAACACTGTGTTTCTCTGTGACTCCTACCTCGGTGGTTAATAATTTTTGATACTTAAAAAAACATCAGCCCAATTATCAGCGATATTCCAAAACCAATTAAAATCATCCCGTTGATTTTATTCAGCAGTGTAATATTTTTTACAGTCAGTCTTTTTCGGAGTCTTCCGGCTAATATAACCTTCGCTATATCGGAAGCAAGAACAAAAATCAGGGCTATGGAAAAGATCACTACACGATGGTTGAAGGTGAGGTAGACAAAAGCTGTTGAAGTAGTGAGCCAGAAAATGATAATTGCAGGGTTGAGTATATTCATGAGATAACCTGTAATAAATAACCTCAGGTAATCTCTTTTTTTGAAAACACGAAGCACCTGTGTGCCCTGTTCGTTGACTTTCACTTTTTTAAAAAACAGGTAATAGATCCCTACTGATATCAGGAAAGTACTGCCAATGATACCGATCTCTTCACGACGTGCATCCAGACTTGTAAATAATTCAGTAAAAAAATTGCTGGCAATGACAAGCGAAATATCACTAAGTGAAACACCAATTACAAAGGCAATACCACCCTTAACGCCATTATTAATACTTTGTTTGATGATGGAAAAGAGTACCGGCCCCAC
>JBJMLW010000129.1:0-4294 GCA_045805105.1 Flavisolibacter sp.
GCACACTGTCCTGCTGTTGGTGTGAACGTGTACGTGCCTGAAGTTGTATTGCTCACAACTGCCGGACTCCATGTACCATTAATGGCGTTGGTTGAAGTGCCAGGTAAAGCTGGAACTGCACCACCTGAACAAATAGCAAGCGAGGTTCCAAATGTGAATGTTGGAGTTGTTCTTTGAATTACTGTAACATTTCTTGTGATAGTAATTCCGCATTGTCCACTAGTTGGAGTAAATGTATAAGCTGCTGAATTCTGATTGTCTATAACCGATGGACTCCATGTACCACTGAGGCCATTACTCGATGTTGTTGGTAGCGTTGGTGGCGTTGTACCAGCGCAGAAAGAAGGAATAGCTGGAAACGTTGGAACGAATACCGGGTTAGAAAGGATCAGTCCTGTATTCAAATCTGTCGAGCAACCGCCGTTGTCAAGTTGAAAATCTGCATAAATTCCAGCGTTCAATCCGGTTATATTGATCTGCCCTGAAGCATTCGCAACATAATTATTAGGACCAACAGGTGTTCCGTCGTCCGAATAACTAACCGCATATGTAATACCTGGTACAAGACCTGTGATCGTGATCACTCCCTGGTTACCATTACATGTTGTTGGATTTGAACTTTCAAGATCAGGAACCTGGATGGTGAAAGTTGCTTTATAATTATTTCCGGAATTATTTAATACAACAGTTTCATCGCAAAGTGTAGTTGACGTAGAAGATCCTGTAACATCATAATATACTTCTAATGTATAATTACCAGCTGCAAGGCTGGTAAGGTTTACCGGTGCATATGGAACAGTTTCACCATTTGCAATCACGCGGTTCCATTTCTGATCGCCCGCTGCACAGGAACCTCCCGATGGGAAAGTACCCGTATTACAATCATCTGCAAATGCCAGGTCTATGGTGCTAAAACTGCCAGGAACTCCGGCACTCGGATAAACCCGGTAGTACATGCGTACACTACAAACATTTGCAACACCAGGTGTTTTAAACGTCCTTACTTCACCACCTCTTAAAATAAGTGTTCCGGAATTACGTGTATGAACGCCCAGGTTTGAATTATTAAAAACATTTCCGGCCGGCCCGATAAGAGAAGGACCCGCACCTGAAGTATTGAAATAATTGCTTTGAGTACAAGTGGAAAGCCATACGGCTGAAGAAGAAGTTCCAAACGATTGCCCCAATGAAGTAAGAGTGAAAAATAATGAGCAAAC
Source organism: Flavisolibacter sp. (assembly GCA_045805105.1). Lineage (GTDB taxonomy): Bacteria > Bacteroidota > Bacteroidia > Chitinophagales > Chitinophagaceae > Flavisolibacter. Next base: position 1,218 of record JBJMLW010000129.1, read on the forward strand.
GAATGTAATTACACTTGATAAGGATATTGGTTTCATAGAATTCGGCAGTTAGTAGAAATACTTAGTAAAAAAGTGTTTCAGTTGACAAAATATAATTATTTCGATGAAAGTGAAACTTTTATTAGGATTTTTTTTTGTGTGAGTTGTTCAGGGCCTCACTATAAATTGATAAACGCAATAGTAAAAATCTCAAGTATTTTATATGTGAATCCATTATGGATTGATAGGGGTTTACCCGGGGATTTCACAACGATAACTGTCATGCACAACCTGAGCGCAAAAAAAGTTTGCAGTTTACAATTGGAAGTTTGCAATCTGAAAATAAACTGTCTGAGAAGGACAGAATAGTTTGTACGGGCAATATGGAATGTGAAAGCAACCGACATGTACCAATTGAAATTGCCAATGCTTATTATTTATTTGTCTTCGAGCATCTTCACATATTTAATGATGTCTTCACCGAATCCCATGCGTTTGTACACCTCCCTGGCTCTTTGATTCTGTGTGAAAACACTCAGACTAAGTGATCGATACCCTTTTGTACGAGCCCATTCTTCTGCTCGTTCTATTAGTATGCGCCCAATTCCGCGGCCTTCAGCCTCGGGTGCAATAATGATGTCGGAAATATGTCCATGTTCCTCTTTGTTATAGTAGTCTGAACCGCTTTGCAGATGTATAAAACCCAAAGATTGTCCTTCTTCGTCTTCTGCAATAAAGATCGTTGTATCAGCCGGCGGGTTGATTAATTTATTAGTGAGAACGTCAGTATCAACTGCTATCATTTGTGAACTATCGCGCCACAAGGGAAGATTGAATTCCGTAAGCCTTGGAATCAGCGAAAGAATAAACGCCTTGTCTTCGATGGTGGCGAGCCTGGTTTTAATTTTCTGATTTGATGACATTTTATTTCGCAAAAAAATTAATAAAGCAACCAGGTAAATTCAACAGTCACGAATTCAACGTCGACCAACCTCATTGGCAATGAGCAATAGTCAATGGGCAATTGACAATTCTCAAATAATCCAGGTTCATTTCTTTCTCTCCTTCCTCTGTGCGATTTAATTTTGTAAGTCACCAATTGCCGATTGCCTATTTCTTATTACTTCCTTCTTCAAGTAATTTCTTCATGCTTGTTAACATCATTTCCCAGTTTTTCTGCGCATGTTCTTTTGCCTGTTCTGTTTCATTTTTATCCTGCGTCAGACTGACGTATGTCTGCTGATCTTTTTGCGCAAGTTCTATGGTTACCGTATGATAATTTTCGCGAACATCCAGCAAACCTGATAATGGACTAAAATGAGAATAACTTAATTTTTTTTGAGGTGCTATGTCCAGTATCTCGCCCTTATCTTCATAAGCCTTGCCCTGCCATTCGCCTTTCCAGCTTATACTGCTTCCTTTTTTCCATTCTGAATTTACCGTAGTCCCAAACATATATTTCTTAATCATATCCGGATTCAACAGAGCATCCCAAACAACGACCACAGGAGCATTGATTGTTGTTTCTGCTTTTGCAATAAGATTGGCAGGCATAAAAATAGAATTTGTAAATGTTCAATGTTCACAACTATAAACTACCACATAAGTACTTTTGCTTCAAATAAATCAATAAACGTCTATATCAAAAACCATGCACTACCGCTCATTCAAAGGAACAAAAATATCGGAAATAGGATTGGGAACATGGCAATTGGGAAGCGCGGATTGGGGAGTAGTAAATGAAGAAGATGCTTTTGCCATACTACAGGCATTTGTTAACGCTGGTGGAAATTTTATTGATACCGCAGATGTGTATGGATCGGGAATCAGTGAAAAAATTGTTGGACGTTTTTTAAAAACAACTTCGCAGGAGGTGTATGTGGCTACAAAACTCGGAAGAAGACAAGATGGAGCTTCCGGCTGGCCGCAGAATTTTACATACGAAATAATGAAAACTCATGTAGAAAGCTCATTGGAAAATCTGCGCGTACCAATGCTTTTCCTCGAGCAGTTGCATTGTATCCCGCCTGCTGAATTACACGCAGGCAGGGTGTTTGATCATTTGAGAAAACTGCAGCAGGAAAAACTTATCCGGCACTGGGGTGTAAGCGTTGAAACATCAGAAGAAGCGTTGCTCTGCCTGGAACAGGAAGGAATTGCTTCTTTGCAGATTATTTTTAACCTGTTCAGGCAGCATGTGGCAGAAGAGGTATTTGCAAAGGCAAAAGAAAAAAATGTGGCGATCATAGTAAGAGTTCCATTAGCAAGTGGACTGCTTTCCGGAAAATTTCATTCGAGCTATACATTCAGTGAAATGGATCATCGTAACTACAATGCAAATGGTGAAGCCTTCAATGCGGGCGAAACGTTTTCCGGAATACCATTTAAAGAAGGTGTTCAATTAGCAAGTGAAATTGCAGGTATGTTACCCGATGAACGTATGGCGCAATGGGCTTTAAGATGGATCCTGGATCACAAAGAAGTGACAACTGTTATCCCTGGTGCCACAAAATTATTACAGGTTGAAAGCAATACTTCCTCGTCAGACCTTCCGCAACTCCCGGCTGCAATACATCAGCGATTGAGAAACCTTTATGAAGAAAGGATCAGGCCTAAGATCCGCGGACATTATTGAAAATCAAAAGGAGAGCGAATAAAGAATGGAAGGAATGGCTTGTTTCCTGTTTCCATTTTTGAAATCTGCTTTTTCCACTGAATGCCCGGAGACTTAATTCCTCCTGATCTTTCTCACGATTGTTCCATCAGTCATACACGTCGCCTTTTGAATCAATAGAAATTCCACGGACAGTGAGGAATTGAAATGTGATACGGTTTGATAGTTGGTTTTTTCCTGCAATGCAAAAAAGGAGAGCCGGAGAAATCATTTCGCATGATGGGCGTTTCAATGAAAGCTAATAACTTATACCATCCGGTAAGTTTAGATTGAATTTAAAAATAACATCCTGCTGAAAGTACTGGTAAGTGGTGTCTGTAGTTTTCCGAAGAATGGGTTCGTAATCTTACGAATTCATGAACATTAAAAATAATTAACGGAAAACATTACCTGTTAACCTGTTTTCATGTTAGATTTGCACCGC
>JBJMLW010000130.1:0-5836 GCA_045805105.1 Flavisolibacter sp.
CAGCGAAAAATACAGCACCTTTCGTTGCGTCGAATAGCACGCAGCAACCATTTCAAACCTAAAGCGATCGGTCTTAAGGACTTTCACCCCCGGCGATCCGTTAGCGGAGACTCCGATCTAAAACACTCTCACGCATCGGATCGCCGTGAATTTTGGGCTCCCCTTTTTTTCAAGAAAAAAGGTGGAAAGGAAAGCTATGAACTTAAAAAAAATGTACTAAAAGAAAAATCAATAAACCTCGTTGAACCGAACACATGGTTCGTTATATCTTTTAGTACAAACAAATTGAACATCATCATCAGGAAAAAAAACTTTTTGTTCGTTCTTTTTCCCATTGAAATTCTTGTTTGAAGTTTGAGATTTGATGTTTCACGTTTGACGTTTCACCATCATGAAATCCATTCTTCCCATATGCTTCCTCCTGCTCCTAAGCATCCCCTGTTATTCCTGGGGATTTTTTGGCCATCAGAAAATAAATTATTACTCGATATTTCTTTTGCCACCCGAGATGATCGTGTTTTATAAACAGCATGCTGATTTCCTGACGGAGCATGCGGTAGATCCCGACAAGCGGCGATATATTCTTGCAGCTGAAGGCCCAAGGCACTATATCGACATGGACCATTATGGCATGTATCCATTTGATTCACTTCCGCGCCGATGGGAAGATGCGGTAAAAAAATATACGGATGACAGCCTGTTGCGTCATGGCATCGTTCCATGGTGGATCATTATCATGAAGCAAAGGCTAACCACAGCTTTCAAAAATAAAAATGCAACGCAGATCCTGAAACTTTCAGCAGACATCGGCCATTATATTGCCGATGCACACGTGCCCTTACACACAAGCAGCAATCACAATGGTCAGCTCACCGGCCAGCAGGGTATTCACGGATTCTGGGAGAGCAGGATACCTGAATTGCTTGCCGATAAAGAATGGAACCTGTACGGTGGTAAAGCCTGGTATATAAAAGACCCATCATCATTTATATGGAATGTTATACTTCAAAGTGCAGCAGCAACTGATTCTGTCCTGCTGATGGAAAAACAACTGACAAAGTCCTTCCGGCCAGATCAGAAATTTTCTTTCGAAGAAAGAAAGGGCAAAATTATCAGGCAGTATTCATCATCCTTTTGCCATGCTTATAATGATATGCTTAATGGTATGGTTGAAAGAAGAATGCTTTCATCAATAACAGCAGTCGCAAGTTTCTGGTACACGGCATGGGTAGATGCAGGACAACCGGATCTGTTATCGTTGATACCTGCAGCATTTTCAAAAGAAGATAGTGTGGAATTTGACAAACTTCAAAAAGCATGGATGAAAGGGGAGATTATGGGAAGGGAGGAAGGGGAATGAATAAGGAATAACCCTGCCTGCCGGCAGGCAGGGAATATCGAATAACGAATATCGAACCTGCCGGCAGGCAGTTAACGAATCTCGAATATCGAAGAAGGAAGAAAAAGAGAAAAAGGTGATTAAGTGAGAAATAAAATTTAAACCTAAGTTACCCTTTAGGGGGACAGGGGGTATCTTTGTAGGTCATGGTAAGAACAGATCTGCAGCAAAATGCTGCACACAAACAATTGCCTGCAAGGATTCACAATTTCGGGGCAGGGCCATCGATACTTCCCAAAGAAGTTTTTGAGGAAGCATCCAGATCTCTTATAGATCATGATGGAACAGGTCTTTCCATTCTCGAGATCGGGCATCGCACCAAAATATTCCAGGCAATTGTAGATGAAGCAACATCTCTGCTGAAAGAAATGATGCAGCTTGATGAAGATCACAAAGCAATTTTTCTACATGGCGGTGCATCCACACAATTCTTCCAGGTTCCCATGAACCTGCTGGATGAAAAAGCGGAAGCAGCGTATACAGATACAGGCATCTGGGGCACAAAGGCAATAAAGGAAGCAAAACTTTTCGGACGGGTAAATGTTGTATGTAGTTCAAAAGAAAACGCATACAGGAACCTTCCAAAAAATTTTGATGTACCGTCCAACGTTGCCTATCTGCATCTTACTACTAACAATACTGTTTACGGCACTCAATGGCAAGACCTGGGTTTGTTTTATAACAAAGGAGTCCCGCTGGTTGCCGACATGAGCAGCGACATCCTTAGCAGGCAGGTGGATTTCAACAGGTTTGACCTGATTTATGCAGGCGCGCAAAAAAATATCGGTTCCGCAGGAGTGAACGTAGTTGTTGTCAATACAAAATGTCTCGGAAAAGTATCGAGACAATTACCTACCATGATGGATTATCGCAATCACATCGAGGCAGGATCGCTTTTAAATACGCCACCTGTTTTTGCGATTTATGTTTGTCTGCTTACCCTTCGCTGGTTAAAAAATACAGGTGGTATACCTGCAGCCGAAAAAAGAAATAATGCAAAAGCAAAACTTTTCTACGATACGCTTGACTCACTTCCTGTTTTCCGTGGAACTGTTGAGAGAGAAGACCGTAGCCGCATGAATGCTGTTTTTGTTATTGAACAGCAGGAAGCAGAAAAGGAATTTCTTGGGCTTTGTGAAAAAGAAGGAATGATCGGGGTGAAAGGACACCGCACAACGGGCGGATTCAGGATCTCAATGTACAATGCATTGTCCATTGAAAGTGTTCAGGCATTTACAGACCTGATGCGATACTTTGCAACAACAAAATCTTAAGCATGGCGATCATCAGACCCTTCAGGGCATTACGGCCGCATAATGAATATGCGGCACAGGTAGCATCAAGGCCTTACGATGTATTAAACTCAGAAGAAGCAAAAAAGGAAGCGGAAGGAAACCTCGTTTCATTCCTTCATGTAACGAAGCCGGAAATTGATCTTCCTCCTGGAACATCGCCTTACAGTGAAGAGGTTTATGAAAAAGCAAAAACGAATCTTGAACAGCTGATCAGCAGGCATATCATTTTCCAGGACGAAAAACCATGTTACTACATTTATGAACTGGCCTGGAAAGGACGAACACAAACAGGACTGGTTTGTGTATCATCTGTGGAAGATTATTTTAATGATGTGATCAGGAAACATGAATACACCCGTCCAGAAAAAGAACTCGACCGCATCAACCATATGCGTATAACGCGTGCACAAACCGGAAATGTTTTCCTGGCCTGCAAAGACATTAAAGAGCTGAATGATATTTTCGAACACTGGAAGCAGCACGAGAATGCAGAATACAATTTCATTGCTGCCGATGGTGTATCGCATGCTATTTGGGTGGTGAATACACCGGCAACGATCGACATCATTACAAATCTTTTTAAAGAAAAAATTCCGTTCACATATATTGCTGATGGACATCACCGTGCCGCATCTGCAGCCAAAGTAAGTGAGCAGTTGAAAGATAGTGAAGACGCCCGTTTCTTTCTTACAACAATTTTCCCCGCTAACCAGCTGGCAATACTCGATTATAACCGGATTGTAAAAGATCTTAATGGACTTACAGATGAAAATTTTTTAAAAGCCCTGAAAGTAGAATTCGATGTAGAACCAGCATCATCACCTGTTGCTCCAAAGAATCTTCACCAGTTTGGCATGTACCTGAACCAGCAGTGGTATGAATTGCGTTCAAAACCCGGAACATTCCGTAACGACCCGATTGGTGTTCTTGATGTAACGATTCTGCAGGAAAATATACTTAACAAACTGCTTGGTGTGGGCGATCCGAGAACCGATAGCAGGATTGATTTTGTTGGCGGCATCCGCGGGCTGCAGGAACTGGAGAAAAAAGTTGCGTCCGGAGAAGCCAAAGTGGCATTCAGTTTGCATCCTGTCAGTATCCAGCAACTTTTTGATATTGCTGACAGCGGGAAGGTGATGCCGCCAAAAAGCACCTGGTTTGAACCAAAACTGAGGGATGGATTGCTCACGCATAAGATTTGAAATGGCTGCTATATTATTGAACCTCTTACCTATGAAATTTGTTTCTATTTCTTTGTTACTCTCATTACTATTGATAACATCTTGCGACGACAGTAAGAAACAAAATGATAATCAAATTTTAAAAGTTGAAACAACACAGATTACATCTTTTAGAAAGTATCTTAAAAAGCTACAAATAATACAACTTCCATTTTATTACAAAGGTTGGACAGATGACAAAATTGATGTTGGTAATCTTTATACGTTAGACAAAAATTCAAATGATACTCTATTTTTTGACATCAATGACGAAAATATAAAATGTTATGGAGTTTTATCAGACACGTCTAACTACTTTAGTATTGTTTATTTCAAGATTGGAGATGCGCCAGTTCCAATTCTAGCAATATATTCTAAAGTGGGAAAACTACTTGATAAACAAGAACTTTTATGCTATGGTTGCGGTAGTGATTGCGGTTTAGAGTATTGCAGCTATACTGCACAAATAACAAAGACATTAGACATTTATATTGCAGACACTGCGATATATAACGGTTTATGTGATAGTTTACAAGAAGATGTAGTTAAAAAAATTGACTCAACATTTATAAATTATAAAACTGGAAAGATTGAAACAAATGGGAAAATTATGATTGGCCAAATGATAAATGTGAGAAAGAAAAACAGTCCATAACAAAGTATTACCAAAATCGAAGTGGACGAAATCCTATTCGACTGACGATTAACTTGTAAACTTTTTGGCTTTATTTATTCAGCTTGGGGAATATCAAGCCTTTGCATTTGGCAATACCTGAACGATAAGCGACAAGTTAAAGCTTCAGACCGACGGGTTCATCTATTCTGGTTTGGATACCTCTATCTTTTGAATTTTTAATTTTGAATTTTGACTTTTTATTACATATAACCTCCCTACATTTACCCTGATCATGAAAAAAATATTCACCCTTTTATTTTCTCTCTGCACTGTATTTGCCTTAAATGCGCAGGAACAGACCCCACAGGAAACGGCGCGCGGATTTATGCGTACCGGTGATTTTGATAATGCCATTCTTGTTCTGAAGAAGGCATTGCAAAATGATGCTAACAGTCTTGATTTACAGAAAGACCTCGCGATGTCTTATTTATATAAACGCGATTTCGCATCAGCATTAAACGTGGTTAAACCGATGCTTGAAAGGGATGATGCAGACGTGGTAACCTACCAGATTGGAGGCAATGTTTACAAGGCACTTGAAATGGTAAAGGATGCAGATAAAATGTACCGCAAGGCTTTAAAGAAGTTTCCATCGAGCGGCCCGCTGTATAGTGAATACGGAGAACTGTTGTGGGACAAAAAAAACTATGATGCCATTGAACAGTGGGAAAAAGGAATCGAAGTAGATCCGTCTTATGCAGGTAATTATTATAATGCTGCATCATATTATTATTTCACGAAGGATAAAATCTGGACACTTATCTATGGAGAGATCTTTGTAAATATGGAGTACCTGACTGAAAGGGCTACTGAAGTGAAAAGAATGCTCCTTAGCACATACAAGGAAAAACTCTTCAGCGATGTTGACAATAAAGATCAGAAAAATGATTTCGCACGTGCTGTTTACCAGACCTATAATAAACAATCATCACTTACGGCGCATGGAATTACTATGGAAAGCCTGAACATGATCCGTACAAGGTTCATCCTCGACTGGTATTATACTTATGCATCGAAATTTCCTTTCAAGCTTTTCGACTACCAGCAACAATTACTACGTGAAGGAATGTTTGAAGCCTATAATGCATGGCTCTTCGGCCCCGTTGATAACCTTTCCGGTTTTGACCAGTGGACAAGGTCGAATGCAGAAGCGTATGCAAAGTTTACTTCTTTCCAGAAGGGAAGAGTATTCAAAGTTCCTGCCGGACAACACTATAAATAATTTTTTTTGAACCACAGAGACAGG
>JBJMLW010000131.1:0-2025 GCA_045805105.1 Flavisolibacter sp.
ATAGATTCCGGATATGCCACCGTACTTGGAAAAAATGCGAAGGGAGAGGCAAATTTTATCCGGATAGGTTATGCACACGGCGGTTCCATTTTTGTTCACCTGAATCCATTTGAATTCACTAATTTCTTTTTGTTGCACAAGACAAATAAAAAATATTACGATCTGGCTCTTTCTTATATGCCCAGAGAGACCGGTGTGGTCGAGTGGTCGGACTATTTTCGAAACAAACATTCAACAAGTTTTTCCACGCTGCATTTTTTATTGAGTAAACGATCTCTCCGATGGGCTTTCTGGTTGACGTTACTTCTTTTTCTTTTGATGTTTATTGTGGAATCCAAGCGAAAGCAGCGGCCGGTCGCGGAGATGATTCCAATACGGAATACTTCTGAGGATTTTGTTAAAACTGTTGGACGCTTATACTTTCAACAGAAAAATAATCAAAACCTGTTTACCAAAATGGTAGCTGCATTTCTGGAGAATATACGTACAACTTATCAACTACCGACTTCCCATCTGAATGAGGAATTTGCCCTCAGGCTTGCCTTTCGTTCCGGCAAACCCGTTGAAGACATAAAGCACATGATCCAGTTTATTTATGAAATGAGGATGAAAGCAGATTTATCTGATAAGGAGTTAATGGATCTTCATGACCAAATGAATCAATTTAATAAAGCGTCATAAAAATGGAAGAAAACTTATTTGGTGAAAGGGCAGCTCTTGTGGAATTCAGCGAAACACTGAACAAATTAAAGGACGAGATCCGTAAAGTAATTGTCGGCCAGGAACAAATGATCGAGCTGTTGATTGCAGGCATCCTGGCAGACGGGCATATCCTGATAGAAGGTGTCCCGGGCGTTGCCAAGACACTAACCGCCAAACTGCTGAGTCGTTCTATAGATGTGGGGTTTTCACGTATCCAGTTTACGCCTGATCTTATGCCGGGAGATGTAATTGGTGCTTCTATTTTTAATCCCCGTGAAATGTTGTTTCAGTTCCGCCCCGGACCCATATTCAGTAACATCGTCCTCATTGATGAGATCAACCGGGCGCCCGCCAAAACACAGGCTGCACTTTTTGAGGTCATGGAAGAAAGACAAATTACTGTAGACGGTCAAACAATGAAAATGCAGCAACCGTTTTTGGTAGTCGCTACACAAAATCCAATTGAACAGGAGGGGACCTACCATCTGCCGGAAGCTCAGCTTGACCGTTTTCTTTTTAAAATCAAAGTCGATTATCCGAATGAAGCTGATGAAATGATTATTGTTGCTAAACACCATGCGCACGGTGGGGCCATGATCAGTGATGAAATACATCCTGCGTTAAATGCCCAGGTGATCATGGATCTTCGTCAATTGGTTAGTAAAATTCATGTTGAGGAAAAATTGATCCGCTTCATCGTTTCTATAGTTTCTTCCACCAGACAAAATAAATCTATTTATCTGGGTGCTTCGCCAAGAGCTTCTATCGGGATTTTACAATCTTCTAAGTCCATCGCTGCGATGAAGGGGAGGGACTTTGTGCTTCCTGAAGACATTTTATACGTTATGCCCGCAGTTCTCCGTCATCGTCTCGTGCTTTCGCCGGAAAAGGAAATGGAAGGAGGAACAACGGATGATGTAATCCGGCAAATTATTCAGTCTTCGGAAATTCCGAGATAATATGAGAATCCTGAAAAGATTATATCTGTCCGTTTTTTTGGGAAAACGCTTTTACTGGTCAATGGCCGGTAGTATCTTTTTATTCGCACTGTCTTATCTTATTCCTGTTCTGTTTGAGGTAGCGCAAATTGCACTGGTACTGCTATTCTGTATGATTGTTCTCGACTGGATGGTTTTATTTTTTAATACCTCTTCTGTTTTCTTGCGTTCACTGATATCCGTAATAAAAATAATATAGAAATTTTCATCATTCATCTGAGTCGGTGCAACTCTTACTTCTATATGAATGACCATATTTTCCTTTGTCTGGGATGGGAATTCATTTGTACTGTTTCCACCTTCTTTTATTTCACCTTTTGATTTA
>JBJMLW010000132.1:0-6874 GCA_045805105.1 Flavisolibacter sp.
TGGCATGGTATAGTGTTTACAGACTAGTTAGATGGTTAGTTCTTTATAAATCGCTGCGCTTCTTTAAATCTTTGTCCGTTTAATTCAATGATATAGCTTCCTTGTGGCAGATCTTTTACTGAAATTACCTGGTCCCACTCGTATGCTGATTTACTTAATGACCATTGTTTTGTGATCATTCCTGCAAGGTTTATAATCGAGATAATCAGCTTGCCATTTTCTTCACTTTCAAATTTTAATTGTATTTCTTTCACTGCAGGATTAGGGCTGAGACGGAAGATTTGTTTTGTCTTGGAATCGAAATTCAATTTCAGAATGGAGAAATACGTTTTTTTGCCATCCTTATCGATTTGTAAAAGCCTGTAATAGTTGTCACCTCGTAATGGCCTGTCATCTGTCAATGCGTAGCTTTCTTTCTGACTTGCCCATACAGTTTTCAGCGACGAAAAATCAATACCATCTGGAGAACGTTCCAGTATAAAATGAGAATTGTTGATCTCACTGGCGGTTGTCCATGAAATAGTCGCCTGCGAAGGCCCGGACTTGAATGCCTTGTATTCGTTTAGCGATACTGGCAATATGGAAGGGGTACGATCGAATTGCAACATCCACTGGTACACGTTCATTCCATTTTCGGTAAATGCAGGATTGTATGTCTTTGTCCATGCATCGTGTGAAGCTGAAGTAAAAATGCTTCTCCTCGCTGGTCTTGCGGGAGGTGTAGGAGCACTATTGATAAATATCACATAATTGTTTGTATAGAAAAGAGGACAGACCGGATCCTGGTTGTTATGTGTAGCCCAAACTCCCAAGTTGGAGGCAGCAATGATATTGGCGCGGCCTACATCTGGCCATGAAGCACCGCAAACCGGCACAATCGCTGCGAGGCGGCTCGCATTTAGATTGGAATTTCCTGCATAATCCCAGGTAACACCGCCACCCATGCTGTAACCGGTAAGATAGATCCGGTTCACATTTACTTTATAATGTGCAATGGCATAATCCAGTATAGCGGTGACGTCCGGAGGATCAGGCCAGCTGGTAAACTGTGGTGAAAACACAATGCATTTAAACGTTTGACCATTTACAGTAAATGTATTTGGGAAAGCTCCCTGGTCTATGACTTTCGGAATTCCAGCTCCCAATAAACGTGGCAACTGGATGGCGCTACCATCACCATTTTCGCCTTCACCATGAATACTGATTATCAGCGGATATTCGTCTGTCGCAGCCGGGTCATATCCCTGTGGCAGATAAACATAATAACCGTGGCACACGGAGTTGATCACGGTATTGTAATTTGGAATTTGCACCTGTGCCTGCAGACGGTGCGAAATACATAAATAAATCAATAGAGCGGTTGCGTAAATTTTTACCATAACATAAACTTTGGAACAGGTCCATACGGGTTACAGAAAGGTTTCCCTGGAGGTTTATCTATGTAGGAAAATTGATGGAATTCTACATCCTGCATCCAGGAGTAGTGTGGCTGTTCATAAAAGAAGCTGTAATGATTAGTTTATGGTACCAGATGATGTAATTGTACGGAGAAGAGCATTAAAGATATTAAAACTTAACAATTTTCCTAACACAGACATCGGGGTTTCGATAGAAGTCTCCAACAGAGGACACGGAGTATACAAAGGAATGGTCAACAATTGGTAGTTAGCAAGAACCTCGATAGAGCAAATAGAAAAAGGAAATCTGTCCACTCCTCACTCCTCACTGTCCCTGCGCCAGGCTATATGCTTTCTTATCACCCCACATGTTCAGCAATTCAAGTGAACAGATCTTGTAATCTGCACTTAGACTTACATATAAACCAATAACATCCTGTTGGGTAAGCGGTTGTTCGTTCAGTGCCTCAAACCTTAAATTATACTGGTTTACAAGGTTAGTGTATTTGGACCCGGTAGGCCAAACCTGTGTACCGCGATTACTGATGTTAATGAGTTTGAATTTTGTTCCTCCATGGTGCAGGCATTTTTGAGCGATTTTGTTTGGCTGCTCAACACTTTCAATAAACATGTCGACCCCAACGATCTTTTCATTTTCTGTTTCTCGTGATACCATCATTGAATTTCGATCGAGATGGCACACAGCAGTGGTAACAGGTTTATTGGGAAGAACCGGTCTCGGATTTAACTCAGGCTTTTTGCCAAAATTTTTGATGATGGCTTCTGCAAATTCTGTGGTGTTCAGAGCTGGTTTGGAACGGTCGCCAAAATCTCCGGTGCGGTAGCCTTGCTCCAGTGAATAGAGAAGTGAATTCTCAATGATCGCGGCATTTTCCACGTATCCTAAATGACGCAACATAGCAAGACCACTTAATAACAAAGCCGTGGGGTTTGCAATATTTTTTCCTGCAATATCGGGGGCTGTACCATGTACAGCTTCAAAAATGGAGATATGATCTCCAATATTCGCTGAAGGAGCAAAACCCAATCCACCAACGAGACCTGCACAAAGATCAGAAATGATGTCACCCTGGAGGTTCGTCATCACAATCACATCATATTGATCAGGTTTTACAACCAGTTGCATTGCCAGGTCATCAACAATCTTGTCATCAGCCTTGAGTTCAGGATATTCTTTAGCTACTTCGTGAAAGCATTCAAGAAACAATCCATCGGTGAGCTTCATGATGTTTGCCTTGTGACCACAAGTAATGCGACGTGCATTTTTCTGTCTTGCCATTTCAAAAGCGTAACGGATGACCTGCATGCTTCCCGGACGCGTGATGAAGCGACGACTTAACGCCACATCATGAGTGAGCATATGTTCAATGCCACCATAAGTATCTTCAATATTTTCCCGAACGATAGTTATGTCTATAGGAATACCTGCCTTGCTGAAAACTGTATCTACACCATGAAGCGTTTGAAATGTTCTTTTATTGGCATATGTATTCCAGGTTTTTCTTGCAGTAACATTTACACTTTTCACCCCTTTTCCTTTCGGGGTTTCCATTGGTCCTTTGAAAAGGATTCCCAGTTCTTCAATGGTTTGCTGTGCTTCAGCTGTCATTCCATTTGAAAAGCCTTTATCGAATACCCATTTACCCATTTCCACAAAACTGTACTCAAGATCCAACTGACTCGCATTAAAAATCTTTAATACAGCCGCCATGATCTCAGGTCCTATGCCATCTCCGTTCGCTACTGCAATTTTCATATAACTGTTTTATTTTCAACACTAGAGCGCTAAGTACATCAGACATCTATTTTTAATTATATCTGTAAACCGCTTCCTTAGCTGCTGATATGCCTGAGGTTTTTGTGCCGCAAAAATAATCCATGTAGAAACTTTTACTCCAAATAATTCGTTTATAAATTGTGGCAACAACTTTGTTTATTATAACTGTAATCAAAATTCACTAGTATGGTCAGCATGATTTCGGAAGGCGTTAAGGTAAGCGTGGAAACATTTTATCAGCAAGATTATTCAAACCCTTTACAATCGGAATTTATGTTTGCTTACCGGATCACGATTGAAAATCACAACCCGTTCCCGGTTAAGCTACAAAGCCGTCACTGGAATATTTTTGACAGCGATGGCAGCTACAGAGAGGTGGAGGGAGAAGGCGTGGTTGGAATGCAGCCGGTCATCAGCGGAGGCGAAGAATATCAGTATGTAAGTGGATGTAACCTTCATACAGAAATCGGTCGTATGCATGGAACGTATCTCATGGAGAATCTTCATAACAAGGAAGCGTTTGAAGTGTCGATACCGGCTTTTGATATGGTGACACCGTTTAAGTACAATTGATGAGTGATGAGTGATGAGTGATGAGTGATGAGTGAGGATGAGTAATTTGTAAATGAGTGATGAGTTAGAAACCGACGAATAAATTTTTGAGCTTTGCCGATGGGTGAAGCTTTTTTTTATCACAGATGAATGGATGGGACAGATTGGGAGTTGGATCCGGGATTACATGATAAATATGATTTCACGGATTTCTTTCAATAAACATTCATAATTGAAGATCGATTATTGAACATTCTTATGGAAAACCGATGTCATCTTCCCTCACAAGCTGTTTGTCCCTTCGATATTCGGTGTTCGATATTCCAAAGCCTACTTCGGCTTGTATTTCGCTCCCTGGAATATCTTTCGTGCCGGAGTAGAAAGAACCTGTTGAACAGTCAAATTTGGATTTTTTTCTGCGAACCTGTTTACGATCTGCCAGCCGATCCATTGTCCGATATTGCCGGGTGAAGTTTCGTGTGGAAGATCTCCGGTGAAAGGCCCTTCACCAATATAATTTTGTATCCTTTCCTGGTCAAGCGTATAAATGTCCGGTGTGTTTGTCATTACAGAACCCCAAATATTCCCTTCATTGTTTTTACACCATTGCAATTGACGTTTGGTAAATCCTGTTTTCAAGCTATCTTCTGTATCAGGCAGAAAATGATCGAGCAGGTACCATTGTTTTCCTTTTTCTATCATCTGGTCAATCAGGCCTGCACTCTGGCTGGTGTCAGGATATAGATCATCAACAATTGCTTTCATCACATTAGGTACCATAAACTCTTTATCAAATCGTCTTGAAATATATTCCGGATACATTTGACGTATTTCATCATTTTGATATGCTGAGAAATTTTTTCCGGCAAACTGCTGAAGTCCTATGCCAACATAATTCGGAGTCAATACAACACCAGGTGCATCAAAAGTTCCAATAAATGTAATGATACCTGGTATGCGGTAATTGGGATAATAATACTTTACATATCTAAATCCTGTTTCCAGTTCATCTTCGAGCCAGTTCAGCTTTTTATATTTTTCTTTTACTGAATCATAAATAGGTTTGTAGCTGCTAATAATTCGTTTCAATACGGCAACAGCAATTGCATCACGACCAGGTACTCCGAGAATGACCTCTGTATAAAATGGAAAGAACCTGGGGAACTGGTTGTGCACCTTTGTGAGTCCCTGCTCCATATTATTAGTGTCAATGGAAAAAAAAGCAGGCTCAAGTCTTTCAAGTTTCAGATCTACTTTAATTCCGGATATATCAGGTTTTCCATTCTTATTCTTACATGAAGAAAGCAAGAGCAAAACAACAGCTAAACTTAACAAACGCATGGTCGATAACGGCATTATTAGTGAATTATTACGGAACTTTACAAGCTATAGAATAATTAACGAAGATGAAGATTTTCCTGGCACAACAAAACTATCACATTGGAAATTTCGATGAGAATGCACGAAAGATCATTGAAGGAATTGCCATGGCAAAAAAAGCAGGTGCTGACCTTGTAATGTTTTCAGAGCTTTCAGTATGCGGTTATCCGCCACGGGATTTTCTTGAGTTCAATGATTTTATTCGACAATGTTATGATAGTATCGACCGCATAAAGGAACATGCAGATGATATAGGAGTTCTCATTGGAAGTCCTGCGAGAAATCCACAAAAAGAAGGTAAGGATCTTTTTAATGCTGTTTTCTTATTGCATGAAAAACAGGTGAAGGCAGAAATACACAAGACGCTGCTTCCTACCTACGACGTCTTTGATGAATACAGGTATTTTGAACCGGCATTCGAATGGAGCTGTATCAGGTTTAAAGGAAAAAAACTTGCAGTAACCATTTGCGAAGATATCTGGAACCTCGGCGATAATCCTTTGTACCGGGTTACTCCAATGGAATTACTGATCAAAGAAAAGCCTGATGTGATGTTGAACCTTTCCGCTTCGCCATACAATTATGCAGCGGATGTTGTAAGGAGAAGTATTATTGAGGCGCATACGGTAAAATATGGTTTGCCCATGCTTTACTGTAACGCAGTTGGTTCACAAACCGAAGTAGTATTTGATGGTGGTAGCCTCGTATACGATGTCAACGGACAACTGGTTAAAGAGATGAAATATTTTGAAGAAGATTATCAGCTGTTTGAACTCGACAAATTAGGTGCGCCTAAGATACCAGGAAATGGTATGAGTGTTGAAAATTCAAATATCAAATTCACACAGGAAAAAGAGGCAAACGAGGCCGCGGAAGTAGTGCTGATGGGTGTTCCTCCTTTTACGGAAAAAGATCCCGGCGGAGGTAAGCGATCTGCAAAATATTATTATTCTCCGTATGAAGTAGGTCGTGATAAGGATACATTGAACTATCTCACCGACGATAAAAATATCCAGGAGATCCACGATGCCCTGATCCTTGGCATTCGTGATTATTTCCGCAAGATGGGTTTTATGAAAGCAACACTTGGCGCAAGTGGTGGCATTGACAGCGCGGTTGTGCAGGCGCTGGCTGTAGAGGCACTTGGAAAAGAAAATGTACATGTAGTGCTGATGCCTTCTCAATATTCGTCTGATCATTCTGTTTCCGATGCTGAAAAATTATGCAACAACCTTAGTAACCGATATGATATCCTGCCCATCAAAGAAGTGTTTGAAAGTTTTGAAAAAACATTAGCGCCTGTTTTCAAAGGATTGCCATTCAATATTGCAGAAGAGAACATACAAAGTCGCGCGAGAGGAAACTTGTTGATGGCGGTAGCAAATAAATTTGGCTACATCCTTTTAAATACTTCGAACAAAAGCGAACTGGCAACTGGTTACGGTACACTCTATGGCGATATGGCTGGCGGATTGAGTGTGCTTGGCGACCTCTATAAAATGCAGGTGTATGCATTAGCGAAGTATATCAACAAAGACAAAGAAATCGTCCCTCAAAATATTCTCACGAAAGCACCTTCCGCGGAACTTCGACCGAATCAAAAAGATAGTGACAGCTTACCTGACTACGATATTCTCGATAAGGTTTTATACCAGTATATTGAATTGAGACAGGGACCGAAAGAAATTATTGCACAGGGATTTGATCCTTCTCTTGTGTCGAGAATTTTAAAACTTGTCAATACAAA
>JBJMLW010000133.1:0-4129 GCA_045805105.1 Flavisolibacter sp.
CATTGCGTATTGTTTTTCCAACACTGCCTCTTAATTGCAATGGGCCTTTGTTCATGGAAACGTTTACCTGTGGCACCACTTCTATTGACCTGCTTTCAATCCAGTCGAAACGCAATCCCGGACTAACCACAAGAAAATTGCCGGCATGAAAGTTCATTGTATTGAATTGTGCAATTTCTTTTACGTGATGCATTCCCCTGTCATTCGATTTGATAGACCTGTCGAGGTACTGTACGCCAGTTGTCCATGGATGTTTGTTTTTCCAGGAGCTGCTGTAAAAAGCAAGCATCTGGAATAATTTCGAATCACTGGAATTGGCAACGGAAGATGGATTAAACCGATAGGTATCTTCCAGTTTTTTATATCCTGCTGAAAAAGAAAAATTATTGTTGCCTTTTTCATAAGAAAGATTTGCCTGGTTCCACCAGGTTTGGACCAGCTCATTAGCTGTATCAGACAAAAAAGTGGTGTAGAAATTCTGCGCAGCAAAATCCCGGGAATCAAGTGAACTTCTCAGGGAAAGCTTCCAGTCAGGATTAAAATCGTGACTGACGGAAAAAGAAACCGTACGGTTATCAAGATATCCATGAATGCCTCTTTGTTGTTCACCCTTCGCATGATTCATGAGTATGCCTCCTGCCACAGATGTATTTTTTAGTTTTTCAAAAATGCCAACATTTGCAGAAGCCATTCCAAAGGAGCCAACACTGGCCTGTGCCATTAACTGTTCATCTTCCTGCTGTTTTTTACGGGCGAATGATTTTGAAACAATATAAATCACGCCACCAACTGCTTCAGATCCATAAATAGCGGAAGCAGCTCCTTTTAAAATTTCGATCCTGTCTATTTCCGAAGGAGCAATGGGAATGTAAGAATTGAAGTGACCCGTATTCGGATCGTTCAGGCGGACTCCATCCAGTATAACGAGAACCTGTTGAAAAGTACCGCCTCTCAGGATGATATCGCTCTGTGAACCCATTGGAGCGCGCTGCTGCACTTCTATTCCCGGCAGGTAACGAAGAAGTTCATCAATTGAATGTACCGGCTGCTTTACAAATTGTTCACCCCGGATAACAATGATATTTCTTCCCGTTGATGAAACGTTTTCATTTCTGAGAGAACTGCTGATCGTTACCGTGTCAAGTTCAGATTGTTGTGCCTGTGCGGATAATCCTGATATCAAACAGGTATACAAGAATAATATGGGCTTATTCATGAAGTTGATTTATTGGAATCGGTTTATCATGCGAAAATAAGACTGATGGTGTTTATCTCTCCGAGAAAAGCTACGTGTCTTCGTGCCGTTTATTTCTGAATGATTGTCGCCACCAGGGAAGAGTTAAGTCCACAGATGGTTTTTTATAAAGTTTTATTTTATCCATAGCTCGAATCTTTTAATGATTTCATAAGTGTGAGTTTTCTCTTCCACCTTTTTTCTTGAAAAAAAAGGTGGAGCCCAAAATTCAAGCGAGTTCGATGGGATGTTTTCTTAGATCGGAGTTTTCCGCTGCGAACTCGCGTTTGTGAGAGTTCTTTATGCGGAAAATCCATAGGTTTAAGATGCGTGCTGCGTGCTATTAGTGGTTTCCTGGGGCACTGTGTTTGTTTGCGAATGATTGATGGTAAAACAAAAAGTAATGGAGCAAACAAACAAGGCGCTGAACCGGTACTATAATTTGAAGCGGTGAGTTACTGGTAAAAAAAGCATCTTTAATTCATCTTACCATTCCTGTATTTATTAGAATTGATTTTCAGATTTCAAAAAGCTATTGGAATCATTGAAGATGTATTTTTTGCCTGAATGCCCACAGGTCGAACTAAAGAAATGGTCCAGTGCCTTATTTGTTGCTTCCTAAAAGAATTCTTTAACCAAAAATGATAGCAGAAAAAAATACAGCACCTATCGTTGCTTCGCATAGCACGCAGCAGAGTAACAGAACTAAAGGCTTCGATTTTAATGACAGTCACCCCCGGTGATCCGTTAGCGGAGACGTCGACTTTAGGAACTGTTCCGCATCCCTGCCTGCGGGCAGGCAGGGATCGCCTTGTCCCGACAGTTTATGTCAGGAGGGATCCACCTTTTTTTTCAAGAAAAAAGGTGGAAAGGAATTCTTATACCAGCAAGAAAAATCAATTCTTAAGCCGATGTAATCGAAGCTTAGACTATACATCCATCGCGCAGCGCGTAGTAAGTAGCGCATTTCGGAGCTCACCCCTAAGCTACTATTAACTACTGATGTGTTTCTACAAAGCGCTGGTATTCTCTTTGCAGGAGACCTTGCATGCCAATTGTTCCAACAAAATTTTTCCTTACTAAAGGAGTCGGGGTAAATCAAAAAGAATTAAGAGCATTTGAAGAAGCTCTGCGCGATGCGGGTATCAGCATGTGTAATTTTATTAAAGTATCGAGTATTATAGCGCCCGGGTGTGAATTGATTTCAAGAGAAAAGGGAATCAGGTTGTTGAAACCCGGACAAATATGCTTTGCAGTCATGGGACAGTCGCAAACAAATGAACCCGGACAATGTGTGGTAACAGGAATTGGAATGGCACAGCCAAAGGATAAAACACTTTACGGATATCTTACAGAAATTGAAGAAGCAATTGGCAGAACAGATGAAGACGTAGAACAGGATGTGATTGAAATGGCCCTGGAAAATCTCGTAACAGAATGGAATCCAAAATTTGATGGGGAAAAAGTCTACCGTAAAGGGAAAAAGAATTACCACCTTGAAGGCAGAGATATTTCTGTTGACAGCATCGTGCAATCTGCAAGAGGTGCAGAACAAAATCAGTATACAGTTGTTCTTGTTGCTGCGGTATTTATTTATGAATAATCGTTTTACTAAACGGTTTATTTGATGTTGATATTTTTTTACCTCTGCACTTTTGCAAATGGCATTATTCTTATTTATGAATTAATAAAACTGCAATGAAAAAAAGATACGAAGAAAAGGATGATGAAAAAATTAAAGCAGGGAGAGAAGTATGGCTGGATACAAATGATGACAGCACGGATGAAGACGTGGATGCAGGAGAAGAAGAAGCTGAAGAAACTTCAAATGATGAGCAATAGTTTCAGTATGATACCTGTTCCTTAAAAGCCTCGTTCGCCGGGGCTTTTACTTTCCTGATATTTAAATTGAATTCGTTTTCGTATACAATGGTCCCACTGGGGAGCAGACAGCAAGGCTTTAGCTAAGGACCAAAAAACGTTTTGTGAAGCACTAATGAAACCTCATGATGCCGGGGTGAGCATCTTCGCTGCAATTGCAGCCAATTCTTTTACATACCGCACTTCGGTATCAGATGGTTCGCGTTGTGTTCTGAAATAAGTTCCAAAAGTTCCGAGCACTTTTCCATTATCAGTTTTTATCGGTATGCTCCATGCACCCACAAAGCCAAGCGCAAGAGGAAGGTGACGCAATTCAGCCCATTTATTATCCGACTTAAAATCTTTTGTAATCACCATACTACCGGTGCAGCAGCGGAAGCACAGGTGCCGATAGTGGGATTAGGTTTTAATCCATCAATGGCAGTTAAATAATCGAAAGGCAGATTAGGAGAATAGCCATTCCGCAGAAGGCCGTCTTTATCAAGAAGCAGGATGGAACTTACAGATCCGTATCCTGCAACTTTTTCAGCTGAAGCAATCAGAAATGCAAAAATTTTATGTTGTGGTTGTCCTTCTTCAAGCATTTGATTGGCCATGCCAACCGCAGCATGTATATCAGAATTTATTTTGTCTGTCGGTTCGGAAAATTTCAACTGAATTGTAGTTATTGTATGATTAAAAGATAACGGTCAAAGATAACCTATAAAAAGTGTCTTTGTGTATTAAGTTACTTTTTAGTCTTGAAGCGTGTAGCTTAAAGCTTAAAGCTTAAAGGATTACAGAAGTTCTTTTGTTTCTTAAAAAAACTTTCCCTCGTTTGTAACCTTTCTTCAGTTATTTACTCAGTTACATTGGAAATAGTTCTTATTGGTCCCGTTGTGAGAGGAAGAGGACCATAGACGATAGACCATGGACCATGGACGATAGACGATGGACGATGGACCATAGACGATAGACCATGGACCATAGGCCATAGTCATTTAAAATTGAATCAGTTTTACTGAAATGCGGGAA
>JBJMLW010000134.1:0-7680 GCA_045805105.1 Flavisolibacter sp.
GGCTGGAAAACACTTTGCTTATTAAATTTCATCCATTTACCTTCTTTCCCATTAATTGTAACTACTTCAGCTGTTGCATTGGTGTTCCATCTTGTTGGAAAATCACCGATTTCAGTATTAGAAAAATCTTCAAATGCGATCACTTTTTCACCGGGAACAAAATCATACTTGGAGGTGTATGACATCGATTGTTCGGATTTCTCAGCATCAACCTTAACTTTATTGCCGTCTTCTTCTTTGATTTTTACATCACCGTCGCTGTCTGTCTTTACTTTTTTCGGACCATCTACAGCTTCATCAATTTTTTTATCAACCTGGTCTCCGGCTTTTTGCTCCATTTTATTTTTTGCCCTGTCGCCCAAGCGCTTTAAAACCTGTGCAGGTGTAACCGTAGATAAAATCAGAAATGCCAGCAGTAATAATAAATTTTTCATATTCAGCTATTAGTTGGTTTTCAATAACTACAAATAACGCTATTATACCAACGCAGGTGGACCATATAAACATATGATAGGAATGCTTCCCATAGAGGTACCCCGTTCTGGGTACTGTACATGGTACTGCTGAAAATTTGAATTGCAACTTTAGGCTTACTCTACCAGTCTTTCCTTAATCGCCTTGGCAACCGCTTCCGATTTGGAGTTGATGTGAAGTTTTTTGTAGATGTTGTTGATGTGCGAACGAACCGTTCCGATACTGATCTTACAATGGTCGGCGATCATTTTATAACTGTCGCCGTTAACCAGGCATTTGAGTATGCTTAGTTCCCGCTGTGAAAGAGTATATTCATTTGACTCATTGGAAACTTCCTTTTCGCTGAAAAAGGATATCACTTTTTTCACTATCGATGCGCTCATGGAAGCGCCTCCCTGTTGAACTTCTGCAATGGCTTCCAGTATCCTTGCAGGTGGAGTTTTTTTCAAAAGATAACCCGTTGCTCCCGCAAGAATGGCGTCAAAGATTTTCTGGTCATCTTCATAAACAGTCAGGATGAGAACATTAATATTTGGAAACCGGGATTTGATCAGTGCTGTTGCCTTTATTCCATTAATTCCCGGCATATCGATATCCATCAGAACAACATCCGGCTCTTCCGATGCAATCACTGAAAGAATTGTTTCCGCAGAACATAATGAAGCTGTTACATGGTAACCAGGTGTATCATCTATGAATTGGAGAAGGCTCTCGCGAAAATCTTCATTGTCTTCGCATAAAGCGACTTTGATCTCAGGCATGTTTTGAATTCTGCAGTAATTTACTTGATTATTTACCGGTGGCAATCATATATTCATCTTAGTGGCGCTTCAAATTCAATATGGGTTCCTTCAGCAGAAGTATGGAAGTCAATGTTTCCGCCAACCATTTCTGCGCGTCCCTGCATATTTTTCAGTCCGTTACGCCGGGATGCGTATTCGGATTCAGTAAATCCTTTACCATTATCAACAATCGACATCCTGAAATGGTGATGGCCGGTGTTCACAATTACATACACTGTTGATGCGTCTGAATGCTTCATGATATTGTGGATGGATTCCTTGTAAATCAGAAAGACATTTCTTCTCAGGTTCATTGGAACAGGCAATTCCTTATCTCCTTCAACCTGGAAAGAAAAATCAATATTTTTTGCTTCAAATAAGGGAATGGCAAATTCACGCATCCTGATCACCAGGTCATAAATGGTATCCTTATTCGGATTGATTGACCATACGATATCATCCATGGCCTCCAGTGTGTTTTCCGCTGATTCGCCTATCTTTTGAAAAATGGGAGTTATTTCTTCCGCGTTTGTCTGGTTGTTCATTTTCCTGGTTGCAGTCTTGCTAAGGAGGTTGATACTTCCAAGAGTAGAACCAATATCATCGTGAAGGTCCCGTGCAATATTCAGTCTGATTCGTTCAATTTTGTACCGCTGTTTCAGTCTTTGAATCCTCAGCACATATACAATAAAGATCCCGAGTGTTATAAAAAGAAAAGCGAGGATAGGACTTTTATAAAATGGCCGGATAATTTCAAATGAAAAAGTGGCTGGTTGTGTACTCCATTGTCCTTCAGCATTGGCAGCAAGAACCCTGAAAGTATATTTTCCGGGTGGAAGGGATGCATAGTTTACCGTATTTGTGTATACCGGCGCACTCCATGATGGATCATATCCCTGTAACATGTATTTATACCGGATTTTCTTTTCATCGATAAAACTTGCTCCTGCAAAACTGAAACCAATTGAATTTTCATCTGATGAATATTTTCTTGTACCTGCACCCAATGCAGATGAATCAGGTTTTCCTAAAACATTAACTGCGGTAATATTTACAAGTGGTACTGCTGTATTGAAATCCTCATTGGTATTGAACTTTGTTATGCCCTGCGAACTGACTGCCCAAACATAACCACCATTACTATCAATCGCAAGCCGGAAAATTTCTGAATTCAACAACCCGTTACTTGTATTGAAATGTTGCCAGCGGTGGTTTTTGTATATGTACTTATAAACTCCATTGCATGTAGCGAAGCAGACAGCTGATGTATCTTCCGGACGAATATCTGTTACACGTGTACACGAAAGTTCTGCCTGCTGGTTACAACACTCAATCGTATACCTGTTCCCGGATGCCGTTATTCTATAGATGCCGCCGAATCGTGTTCCTGCCCAGAGGTTTTTATTCCTGTCAAAATAAATGCTCCGTATGTATGTATCCGGCAACCCTTCTTTTGAACCGATCCGGTCAATTACTTTATAGCTGCATTTATTTTCCTTTCCAAATGAATACTTCACTTTCACGAGACCGAGCGCATTGTCGCCGAGCCACATCACCTGGTTGTCCTCATCAATAGAAAAACAGTTTACAAATGTTTGTGCATTGTCGGCGCTTTCAGGTTGAAACTGGTCTATAATTTTGTTTCCCCTAATGTGAAAGATCCCGTTTCCGCCAATGATCCAGGAATTTCCGGATTTATCTTCCACAGCTGCATTAGCTTTTACAGGAATGTGATTGAATTCGGAAATATATTCCTGTTGTATAATTTTTCCTTCCGACCACCTGGTTCTCCATATACCATGATTCCACAAACCCACCCAAACGTTTTGGGAATGATCTATAAAGATTAACCCGTAGTAGTCGCTTTCTTTCAAAGGCAACTGGTATTTAGCGATCCTGTTATTCCGGATCTGGTAAATGGCTTTTGAATTTGATGCCCAGGCTACGGTATCATTTAAGATGCGGATGTCTCCTCCACCGGCTGCAATCTCCTCGAAAGGAAACACTTTGATATTCAGGTTCGAGATTTTAATGATACCTGGTTCATTGGCTATCCATAAATTATTTTCACGATCCGCATACAGAACATTCAGGTCAGTTGTATAATCGATGGGTGCCTGGTAGGTGGTGAAAGAACCATTTTCTTTGATATTGATCAGGCCTTTTCCATAATCGATACCCCACAATCCATTCAACATATTTCCTGCAAACGAAATTAGTCTTGAGGAATTACTTTTTTCAAGTTGTTTCAATTGCTGTATGCCGTTGCTGTTCCATCCCTCGCAGATGTATGATGTTGTTGTAATTCCATTGGTCATTCTGAACCAGATCCTTTGTCGGGAATCAACACTCATAGAAAAAATATTTTCCCCGGAGAAATAACAGTATGTTTTTTTATAAGGATACGGAATTACAAATAATCCATTTTCTGATCCTACCCATATATTTTTTTTCCCGTCACGCAATAAAACTCTTGCATTGCCTTTACCAAGGGGCACATGAATGATAAATTGAAAAACACCGTTCCGGAAACTGTAAATGTCATTGAGGGAACTCGATAGTATAATGCTTCCATCATGATTATCTGCCATGCAGATAAACTCATTACCTGACACAGAGTCTGCTGTTTTGATGAAGTATGAAGTAACCCTACCATTCGCATATTCTGCCAGTCCACCTCCGAAAAGAAAGCCTGCATACATTTTATTACCTGCAGGAAGCAGGCAATTCACAAATTTATTCTGTTGCCTTTCCGGTAATGCAATCTTTTCAAACTTGATACCATCGTAGCGGCAAATGCCGAAGAAGGAACCAAACCACATAAATCCTTTTTCATCCTGTGAAATGGCTGTAACCCGGTCTGAAATCAGCCCATTCTTCGAAGTATATTTTTCAGAAGGGATCATCTGCGACCAGAGTGCGGAATTTAGCAGATGCACGAAAAAAAGGAAATAGAATCGTTTCAGATGTACAGCAGTTATACACCGAATATAAAAAAAACCAAAGTTTCCTGAACAAACGAGGTAATTTTAAATTCAGTCATGGATATCGACCAGCTTCGCAAACTCTGCATGTCCTTCAAAGGTGTAACCGAAGACATCAAATGGGGAAATGACCTTTGTTTTTCCATTGGGGGTAAAATGTTTTGTGTTGCTTCACTTAATCCGCCATTCAGCTGTTCATTCAAAGTAAAAGATGATGAATTTGAAGAACTAAGCATTACGGAAGGCTTTATTCCGGCACCTTACATGGCGCGGGCGAAATGGGTAAAGGTTACTCAACCATCAAAGCTTGGCAAAAAAGAATGGAACCATTATATCAGGCAGAGTTATGAATTAAAGAAAAATTCATTAACAAAGAAAGTGAAAAAGGAATTGGGACTGGAGTAATATCAACAACCCATCCGCCACCGGCAAACATTTGAATCAAATGAATTTCGAAATAAGTTTATATACGAAAGTCTTCACCGAAACATACAGGGAAAGAGCTGCAAAGTGATACTCCGTATTCCTGTGTCTGCGTGGTTAACCTAATGCATGAATAAAAACAACCAGCTCGTCTTCAATTACCGAATCAACTCTTACAAGTTCATTCGGTTTTCTTACCTGGTAAGATCTGTATTGGAAAGAATATAAAAGTTCAAATATCTGTGACGGGGTATTACCATGACGTTGCAATAACTCGGCAGAAATTTCAATGAATAATATTGGATGAAATTGTTGCAATAGATCTCTCATTCCTTCAAGAGCTTTGTATTCTCCCCCTTCAATGTCCATTTTGATACAATCAATCCTTTGTACCTGATTTTTTCTCCACCATGAATCAATTCGAATCGTTTGAACAGACTCAGTTGCACCACTGAAATTTTCTGGTTGCGTAAGGCCCGACATACCTGTATTTCCCCGGGCAGCCTTATAAAAAGTTGCATGGCTGTCTTTATCTGATACAGCAATGTGAACCACTTCAACATTTTTTAACTTGTTCAGCTGAAGGTTTTCCCTGATCTGCAAAACACTTCCGGAATCAGGTTCAAAGGCATACACATGACCATTGTTTGTTTTACCTGAAGCAATCAGTGAGTAATAACCGGTGTGGGCACCAATGTCAAGCACAACCCAGTTGTTCTTCAATATTCCCTCCCACGTGAGCACATATTTTCTTTCGTAAAAGCCATACCAGAAAATCTGTTGTTGAATGTGTTCCGAAGGATCGGTCCATATAAACATCCCGTTGTGAATCCTCTTTTTAAACTTCCTGTTTTTCATTCCTGTATAAGGAATGATTTCCATAAAAAATCTCAGTCCCCGTCGCGGAAAACGGAATCTTTGTGTATACCAGTTGATGAAGTGATAAAACAGCCTTAATTTTTTATAAAAATAGAGGAAAGTTTATCACATCGCCCCTCAAACGCATACCAGCAAGGCATTCACCACCATGCTTTACCAGTCAAATCTGTTACCTTTGCCCGGCCTGCGCTTAAACTTCAGCGAACCACTACGGAGCTTTAAACGTGAGGCTTTTTTATTATCATGAAGAATATCCGGAATTTTTGCATCATTGCGCATATTGACCACGGAAAAAGTACTCTCGCCGACAGGCTGCTGCAGGTCACCAATACCATCAGCGAAAGGGAAATGATGGACCAGGTGCTTGATGATATGGACCTTGAAAGAGAAAAGGGTATCACCATTAAAAGTCATGCAATACAGATCAACTACAGTCAGAATGGAGAAGAATATATTCTCAACCTGATTGATACTCCAGGCCACGTAGACTTCAGCTATGAAGTAAGCCGTGCACTGGCTGCCTGTGAAGGTGCGCTCCTTCTGGTGGATGCAACTCAGGGAATCCAGGCACAAACTATTTCCAATTTATACCTCGCTATTGAAAACAACCTGGAGATCATTCCTGTTATCAATAAAATTGATATGGACGGTGCAATGATTGAAGAAGTGAAGGACCAGATCATTGAGTTGATCGGATGCAAGCCGGAAGAAATTCTCCTTGCAAGCGGTCGTACAGGTCTGGGAGTAGATGCCATACTGGAAGCCATTGTAGAAAGGATTCCTTCACCCAAAGGAAATCCACAGGATCCGTTGCAGGCACTGGTTTTTGATAGTGTCTTCAATAGTTTCAGGGGTATCATTGTTTACTACAGGATTCTGAATGGAACAATCAAAAAAGGTGACAAGGTTCAGTTTGTATCAACAGGACAGGTGTATGATGCAGATGAAGTAGGTATTCTCAAGCTGGGTCTTGAACCGAAAAAAGAGGTAAGGGCAGGCGATGTTGGTTATATTATTACAGGTATCAAGAATGCAAAAGAAGTTAAGGTAGGTGATACCATTACGAATGCATTAAATCCAACAAAGGAAATCATCAAAGGCTTCCAGGAAGTAAAGCCAATGGTATTTGCCGGTATTTTCCCGGTAAATACAGATGAATTTGAAGAACTGCGTGATTGCATGGATAAACTCCAGCTGAATGATGCATCGCTGACATTCGAACTTGAAACTTCCCAGGCACTTGGTTTTGGATTCCGTTGCGGTTTCCTTGGCCTTCTCCATATGGAAATCATCCAGGAAAGACTGGAAAGAGAATTCAACCAGACTGTAATTACAACGGTACCTAACGTTAGTTTTATTGCATACACAACAAAAGGGGAGAAGATTATTGTCAATAACCCAACCGAAATGCCCGATCCTGTAAGAACAGACAGGATTGAAGAACCATTTATTAAAGCACAGATCATCAGCAAGCCTGAATATATTGGCAATATCATGACCCTTTGTCTTGGCAAACGTGGTATCCTCATCAACCAGCATTACCTCACTCAAACGCGTGTTGAGCTCATTTTTGAAATGCCGCTCACTGAAATTGTTTTCGATTTTTACGACAAACTTAAAAGCCAGACACGTGGCTACGCTTCCTTTGATTATCATCCGATTGGATACCGGGAGGCAGATATAGTAAAAATGGATATTCTTCTTAACAATGAAAAAGTAGATGCGCTCAGCGCACTCATTCATCGTGGCCGTGCCCAGGAATTTGGCAGAAAGCTTTGCGAAAAGCTCAAAGAACTTTTACCCCGCCAGCAATTCCAGATTGCGATACAGGCGGCTATAGGTGCCAAAGTAATTGCCCGTGAAAACATTTCTGCCATGCGTAAAGATGTAACCGCGAAATGTTATGGAGGTGATATCAGCCGTAAAAGGAAACTCCTGGAAAAACAAAAGGAAGGAAAGAAAAGAATGCGCCAGATAGGAAACGTGGAAGTTCCACAGGAAGCTTTCCTGGCAGTATTGAAACTGGATGATTAGCCAGGATTATTTTCTATACAACAGATTTCCTGATAAAAACAGAACGCAAAAACCGCCAATGAATTCCGGCATAGAAGATCATCGTGATCAATGCAGTTGTAACA
>JBJMLW010000135.1:0-11184 GCA_045805105.1 Flavisolibacter sp.
GTATTTGCAAATTGTCTGAAAGGATGTTTAGTCTTCATAAAATCACCTCCAACAAGAAGAACATCTTTCCATTTGTATTTTTCAATTTCCCGGATGATCTCCTTGTGTTCATCCAGGCTATCTGCACCCAATTCTGCCATTCCTCCCAATGCGAGAATCTTGTTATCACCAGAAGCTTTTGCAAAATTTTCAATTGCAAGTTTCATACTACTTGGGTTCGCATTATAAGCATCGAGAATGATTTTATTTGACCCCTTATGCAATAATTGCGACCGGCTGTTTGTAGGTGTATATTTTTCAAGTGAGGTTTTGATTTTGTTTTCCTCTGTTTTAAAGAATTTTCCAACAGCAATAGCAGCAAGCACGTTCGGAAGGTTGTATGATCCTACCAGTTTTGTGCTTATTGTTCCGGTAAATCCTTTCGTTCCTTCAACCTGGAGAAATTCACCTGGCAATGCTTTACCTGTTATATCAGCATCAGATGTTCCATAAGTAAAAATGTTTTTAATGCCCCTGCTCATTTCCATGAGATAGGGATAATCATTCATTATAAATGCTGTTCCTTCATTTGCACGCAGGTGATCAAATAGTTCTCCTTTTCCCTTTCTTACACCTTCTTCACTTCCAAATCCTTCCAGGTGTGCTTTTCCACAGTTCGTGATCAATCCGTGAGTGGGCAATGCAATGCGGCAATAAGATTCGATTTCCTTCAGGTGGTTCGCGCCCATTTCAATTACAGCCATCTGTGCATCTTTTTTGATCTTCAGCAAAGTCAGTGGCACACCAATATGATTGTTCAGATTACCTTCTGTAGTGTACGTAATAAAAGTAGAAGATAGAACTGCATGTATCAATTCCTTTGTTGTTGTTTTTCCATTACTTCCTGTAATGGCGAAAAATGGAATATTAAATTGTTTTCTGTGGTGATTGGCCAATTGCTGTAATGAAGAAAGAACATCCGGTACCTGGAATGTTTTACCAGGAATTGCAAAAGCAGGATCATCTATCACAGCAAAAGCAGCTCCTGAATCAATTGCTTTCCGGGTGAATTCATTTCCATTGAAACTCGGACCCCGAAGAGCAAAGAAAAGATCGCCGTTTTTAAGTTTTCGTGTGTCGGTTTGAACAGATGGATGTTGGAGATAGATTTTGTAAAGTTCTTCAAGGTTCATAGGCAAAAATAAAGAGAAGCGTATAAGCTACAAGCTGCAAGCTACAAGCTATAAGTTGTTAGCCTGGCTACCGCAGATAAGCTGCAACATTAATTGATCAACATTAGCCTTCGACGTCTGACGTTTTTACTTTTCACGTTTGACGTTTGACGTTTGACGTTTCACGTTTCATAAAAAAACCCCCGATCAAGGGGGTTCTTAAGAAATTTATTGAGGTTTGATTACCGTTTTTGCTTTTTCGTTTTGAAGAAGTTACCGGTTCTGCGTTTGTTACCTTCCGGGCTACCCATACGGTCCATTGCACAACGGAAACCAATCGTACTCAGGGCCTGGTCTTCCTCAAGGAAACGGCGTGTACCTGGGCTAAGCCAGTATGGACGGTCATTCCAGCTACCACCCTTATAAACACGTGACTTATCGCTAATCAGGGTTGTTTTACCATAACCATAAGACGCGTCAGACTGTTCATCACCATCAAGGAAGTTAATTACATTACCACGCTGGTAGTTACGACGCTTCGCGCTTTCAGAGTCAGTCACCGCAACCATCTTCACGCGACCAACACTGTCAATTTCAGTTTCACCACTACCATTTTTATATAGCTTCATGTATTTGTTACCACGCACCGGTGCAACATCATCACCATTTGTAGCAACGTCGAGGTTAGTAAGCGGACGATATACGTCGAATACCCACTCACTTACGTTACCTGCCATGTTATAGATACCGAAACCATTCGGGTAGAAAGATTTTACATCAGCAGTATATACCGCACGGTCATTCAGACCTCCGGCAACTCCTGCGTTATCACCGGAACCTCTTTTGAAGTTCGCAAGGAACTGACCCTGCCAGCTACCATGCTTGTCTTCACGAAGACCACTGTATTTCATATCCTGTGTCCATGGATAAACCTGTTTGTTGGTCTGCAACTCTTCACCACGCTTTCCTTCTTTAGTAGAAGGGTGCGGGTTTTGGTTAATCAGGCCATACGCAGCATATTCCCACTCAGATTCAAAAGGCAGACGGTAGTCTGGCATCAGAATACCATCTTCCATATTTACCTGGGTTCTTGGTGTACCCATTGGAGTAATCAACTTATCTTTTTTGCCTGGCTTACCCGGTTGTGCCTGGTAAAGTCCTAACAAATATGATTTGGTAGTAAAGTTGTTTTCTTGTTGCTGGCCCTGGATACCCTGTTTAGAAACATATCCTTTTTCCATCAGGATGCCTTCATTCACACGGTCACTTCTCCAAAGACAGAAGTCATAAGCCTGTCTCCAGCTAACTCCCACAACAGGGTAATTATTGAAGCCCGGGTGACGGAAATAATATTCAACCAGCGGTTCGTTATAACTTAACTCACTACGCCAAACAAGCGTGTCCGGCAGTGCGTTATCGATAATCTTTTGATTGTTGGGATCACTTTCAGGATCGAAAATCCTGTTCAGCCAGTGAATGTACTCACGGTAGTGAACGTTGGCAACCTCGGTACGGTCCATATAAAAAGAAGGTACTGTAACACGCTTGGGAATGTTATCCCAGTTGCCCATTACATCTTCTTCAGTCTGGCCCATAGTAAAGGTACCACCCTGAACAAATACAAGTCCGGGACCTGTTTTCTGCTCCTCGGATTTGGCTACCTGGTAGCCTCCCATTTTTTTGTCGTTGTAATTCCAGCCTGTGACTTCAGACTTGTCATGCTTGTTCTTTTTGCCAAGAAGGCTGCACGACGTCAATGCAGTGGTACAGGATAATAGGATTAAAAAATTTTTTACTTGCATGGTTGCTTTTTTTGTCTTTCTAATAGGACACATGGATTATTTTCATGTGCCTGCCTTGTTTAACCTTTGTATTTGAATAACTTTAACGCCCGCTGAAAGGCAATTATTGTACTCAGGCCAGAGAAAACAAGCCAGTCTGCGAATATAACCAGTTTGTGATATAATTTATAGCGGGTTTTACGTTTTTTTATATGTGAAATCTACGATAGGACCCTCCATGACCCGATTTAGAAATCTTTTGATAATCAGTGCCTTACTCGTAAACGCCCACTTCGGTTATGGTCAGCGGACGTACCATTCAAATTCTGTCCTTGCTTCAGGCAACTGGTTTAAAATCAGTGTTTTGGAGGAAGGAGTTTATAAAATTGATGTTCCCTTTCTCAATAATCTTGGGATAACAGGAAATATACCTTCTTCTCAGCTTAAAATTTTTGGAAATGGGGGCGCAATGCTTCCGGAATCCTGTTCAGAAAAGCCTGTTGATGACCTTGAAGAAAATTCAATTATGGTTGTAGATGGGGGTGATGGAATTCTGAACGGATCAGATTATGTGCTGTTTTATGCGTCCGGTCCCCATCGATGGATTAAAGATTCAGTGAACAGAACCTTCTCACATCAAAAAAACATTTACTCCGACCGGTCTTTTTACTACCTAACTGTTGGGGGGAATGGGTTACGCATCCCTGCAGGTTCCGATCCTGGTCCTGCCATCATCCAGCTAAATTCTTTTTCGGAAAGATATTTCCATGAGCTGGACACATTAAATTTTCTCAACAGCGGTAAGGAATGGTTTGGAGAAGAATTTTCAAACTTACCAGGCAGATCTCTCAGCAGAACTTTTCCAATTCCGGTTGCCGACCTTCTCAGCCAGCAGGCTTCTATCATCAGTAATGTAGCTGCACGATCGGTGAATGCGCCAAGCCGGTTCTCAATAAGCGTCAATAGTAATTTTCTTCAGCAACTTGATATTAATCCCGTAAGCACTGCCCTTTATGATGTTTTTGCACAGCAGGCGTCTGGAAATTCAAATTTTGTTTTGAATCAGAATTCCGCATCGGTAACATATACTTATGGTCAGGGAAGTTTCAACAGCCAGGGCTGGCTCAACTGGTTTGAATTTTTTGCAAGAAGATCTCTTAATATGATTCCGGGAAAGCAGCTCCTTTTCCGCGACTGGAATAGTGTGGGCAGCGGTGTAGCTTCCTTTAATATATCCAATGCAGATAATACCATGCAGGTATGGGAAATAACAGATCCCCTGCATCCCATAAAAATGAATTCATCAATTAGCGGGGGACAGTTACAGTTCCGTAATGATGTTCAACGCCTGAGGGAGTATATATGTTTCGCGAATTCATACCTGGTTCCGGTTATTGTTGGAAAAATTCCAAATCAGAACCTGCACAATACAACTGAAAAGGATTTTCTAATTATTACATATCCGGATTTTCTTACTCAGGCACAAAGGCTGGCAACTTTTCATCAGCAACAGAGTAACCTCAGGGTTCAGGTAGTTACAACAGACCAGGTTTACAATGAATTTGGAAGCGGATCGCCGGATCCTGCAGCTATGCGGGATTATATAAAGATGTATTATGACAGGTATCGTTCAACATGGGTACAATCTGGTAAGTATCTTCTTTTAATGGGAAAAGGATCTTTTGATTATAAAAACCGGCTGACGGGTAATACGAATTTTGTTCCTGTATATGAAAGTCCTTCTTCACTTGATCCGCTGACAAGTTATACATCAGATGATTTTTTTGGTTTCCTGGATGATGCAGATGATATCAATTCAACAAATGTTTCAAATGAACTTGATATTGGAATCGGGCGCATCCCTGCAAAAAATACCGATGAAGCAAAAAATTTTATTGATAAGGTAATGGAATACCATTCTGCTTCATCTTTTGGGCCGTGGAGAAACCAGCTCAATTTTGTTGCGGATGATGAAGATTTCAATCTCCATCTTCAGGATGCGGAAGCATTAACAGCAACGGCGGTTTCAACAGCTCCTGTTTTTAATGAGCAAAAAATTTACCTGGATGCTTTTCAGCAGGAAAGTGGTTCTTCGGGTGGTCGTTATCCGCAGGCGAATGCTGTCATCAACAGTAATATTTACAATGGAACATTGATCTGGAATTATAGTGGTCATGGCGGACCGCTCCGGCTGGCAGAAGAAGTGGTAATTGATCAGCAGATCGTAAACAGCTGGAACAACCGATACAGGCTTCCTCTTTTTATAACAGCAACCTGCGATTTTGCACCTTATGATCATCCGACATTAAATTCACTCGGAGAGAATTTATTAGTAAGGCCGCGTACGGGTGCTATTGCCCTGATGACTACCACACGTTTGGTATTCGCATTCAGCAACCGGATACTGAATAACAATTACCTCCGGTTTGCCTTACAGCCTGATGCATCCGGTAAATACCTCTCGCTCGGAGAAGCTGTCATGCAGGCGAAAAATTTTACGTACCAGACATCAGCTGACATTATCAACAACAGGAAGTTTACACTTTTGGGTGATCCTGCAATGACACTTGCGTTTCCAAAACAATTAATGAGGATAACGAAGGTGAATGGAAAAGATATTGCTGTAGCAGATACCCTGAGCGCTACTGAATTTGCAACTGTAGAAGGTGAGATTACAGATCATAGTGGTCAATTGCTGAATAATTTCCAGGGTACTGCATATCTGACACTTTTCGATAAAATACAATCAGTTACTACGCTCGGGAATGATGCTGCAAGCACACCGGTGTCTTTTCCCGACCAGGAGAATACCCTTTTCAAAGGAAAGGCATCCATTCAGAATGGAAAATTTTTGATCAGGTTCAGGATACCAAAAGATATCAATTTCCAGTATGGAAACGGCAAGTTCAGCCTGTATGCGCAGGATGGATCAAATGATGCACATGGATATTCAAACAATGTAATCATCGGAGGTATTGAAACGAGTTCAGTGAATGATAATTCAGGTCCTGAAATAAAAAGCTTTCTAAATGACGAAAAGTTTGTGAATGGCGGGCTTACAAATACTTCACCAATATTGATAGTACAGCTTGCGGATTCATCCGGAATCAATACGGGTGGCTCAGGTGTGGGTCATGATATTGTTGCGACTCTTGATGGAGACAATCATCAATATTTTATACTCAATAATTTTTTTGAGACAGAGCTGGACAATTATCAGAAGGGAAGCCTGAAGTTCCAGCTTCCTGAACTTGCACCCGGTCCGCACACATTAAAAATCAAAGCATGGGACCTGATGAACAATTCCAATGAATTCATCCTTGATTTCAATGTTGTAAATAATAGCAGCCTTAAGATTGATCATGTGCTTAATTATCCTAATCCATTCACAACCAAAACCTTTTTCTGGTTTGAGCACAACTATCCGGGGGATAATTTAAACGTAAGGGTAGAAATTTTTACTGTAAGTGGTAAACTAATAAAAACGATCATTCAGACAATAAATACACCCGGAAACCGTTCGAATGAACTGGAGTGGAATGGAAGAGATGAATACGGGAACAAGATTGGGAAAGGCGTTTATATTTACCGGTTGCGCGTAAGAACATCAGATGGAAAGACTGCTGATAAGTGGGAACGACTGGTAATCCTGGGTAAATAACAAATTGAGTGCTATTCTTTTATAACCAAAACAACTATAATTTCGCACACACTTTTTAAAATAGAACTATGAGATCAACTGCCCTTCGATTGACTGCTGCCACTATCCTTATGATCACTGGATTACTCCGAACGGAAGCCCAGAGTATTAATGTTGTTACTACGGCAGTCCCTTTTCTTCGCATTTCACCTGATGCCAGATCAGGCGGAATGGGAGACCTCGCGCTTGCTACTTCACCTGATGCGAGTTCATCTTACTTCAACCTTGGAAAAGTTCCTTTCAATACCTCCAATATTGGAGTGAACGTTACTTATACTCCCTGGCTGAAAAAGATTGTAAATGATGTGTACCTGGCATCACTTTCGGGATATTACAAGTTAGCAGAAGACCAGGCTATTTCTGCCTCTCTGCGTTATTTTAGCCTTGGGCAGATACAGTTCACGGATAATTTCGGAAACCTCCAGGGGAATGGAAACCCAAAGGAATTTGGGGTTGATTTGGGTTATTCGAGGAAACTTTCAGACAGAACCGGTCTTGGTATCGGACTGAAATATATTTATTCCAATCTTGCTTCCGGTGCAGTTTCATCAGCAGGTACATATAAAGCCGGAAGTACGGTAGCAGGAGACATCGGTTTTTATCATCACAACACAAATGAGCTGGGACAGGGCTGGGCTTTTGGAGCTGCTCTCACGAACCTTGGAGGAAAAATTTCCTATACCGACAATGCGGACCAGAAAGATTATATCCCGGCAAATTTTGGAATCGGTACCACTTATACAAAAGTGTTTGATGAAAGTAATAAGCTGAGCTTTGGTATGGACCTTAATAAATTACTGGTACCAACACCTCCAAAAGCTACAGGTGATGTTCCAACCGATTCAGCTGCTCTTTACAATTACAGGAACAAGTCTGTAATTTCCAGCTGGTTTAGTTCCTTTGGTGATGCACCTGATGGTTTCAACGAAGAGGTGAAAGAATTCCAGCTATCTGTTGGAGCAGAGTACTGGTATAATAACCAGTTTGCACTTCGTGGTGGATACTTCTTTGAAGATAAAAATAAAGGCAACCGTCGCTATTTTACTACTGGTGTAGGTATCAAATACAATGTATTTAATCTGAACTTTTCTTATCTTATTCCAACAAGCGGAACGGGAAGTAATCAGAATCCGTTGTCTAATACACTGAGATTTTCTTTGGTGTTTGATATAGATAATGGAGGAGGTGAATAAATATTGAATAACCCTGCCTGCCGGCAGGCAGGGAATATCGAATAACGAATCCGGAACAGCGAGTCTTTACAGACTCGTTTTGTTTTAGGGGTATAGTAAAAAAGAACCAAACTCCATGTCGTATTATTAGCACGCAGACTGTTCTTCAACATAACTTAAACTTTCAACCTTAAACTTTAAACTCTTAAGGATATTTGTAAAAAAACGCATGGCATTCCGTATTGGATTCGGAGTCGACTTTCACCAGTTGGCAGAAGGAAGGGATTTAAAAATAGGTGGTGTACACAGTCCTTATGAAAGAGGTGCGGTAGGCCACAGCGATGCAGATGTTCTTTTGCATGCAATCTGTGATGCACTTCTGGGAGCAGCAGCCCTTGGTGATATTGGTGTTCATTTTCCAGATACAGACCAGCGATATAAAAATATTGATAGTACCATATTATTGAAGGAAACGATGAAGCTTATCGGCAGGGAAAATTATCAGCTTGTAAATATCGATAGCACATTGTGTCTCCAGGAACCCAAAATCAAACCTTATGTTTCTGAAATGATCCGGATGATATCTTATTGTACTGGTTCACCCGAAAAAAATATTTCCATAAAAGCTACTACAACTGAACTGATGGGTTTTGTTGGAAGAAAAGAAGGTGTAATAGCGTATGCAACAGTTTTATTGGAAACTATCTGATACGTTCGCAATGCACCCTATCTTTGAACGCATGGCGATTGAAGTTAAAATTGTAAATATTTCCAACAATTCTCTACCTGAATACGCAACGGATGGAGCATCCGGTATGGATCTTCGCGCATTTATTCATTCTTTTATTACGTTAAAACCAATGGAACGAAAGCTTATACCAACAGGTATTTTTATTGAGCTTCCCGTTGGATATGAAGCACAGGTGCGTCCGCGAAGCGGCCTGGCACTTAAGCAGGGTATAACATGTTTGAATTCACCCGGGACAGTTGACAGTGACTACCGGGGAGAAATTAAGATTATTTTGATAAACCTTTCAGGTGAAGATCAGATCATACATCCGGGTGACAGGATTGCCCAGATGGTATTGCAAAAGGTAGAAAAAATCCATTGGCATCAGGTGACAAACCTCCCGGAAACAGCACGGAATGACGGCGGTTTTGGTTCAACAGGTAAAAATTAATCATGGCAAGACTTTTAATTTTATTTCTGGCTGCGGGTATGATTGTGTCATGCCGTTCTACAAAAAAAATTCAAACTGCTATCAGTAAGAAGGATTCTGTGGATGTAACGGAGAGTGGACGTAATGATACACTAAGATTGATTCATGCAGCACTGGATCAAATGAAAACAAATCACATAAGTTACCAGACATTTTCTGCAAAAGTAAAAGTGGATTATAAGGGAGGTGATGGGAAAAACTATGATGTTAATGCCAATATCCGGATGACCAAAGACAGTGCGATCTGGATTTCTGCAAATGCTATATTAGGTATTGAAGCACTTCGCGTTTACATTACGCGAGATTCGATAAAACTGCTGAACAAGCTAAATAAAACATATACTGCAAGAAGTGTAGACTATCTGAAAGAAGTTACCTCACTGCCACTTGACCTTGAAACTTTGCAGGACCTGATTATTGGGAATGCAGTTTTCGTTGACTCCAATATTGTTTCCTATTCATCAGGAAATAATGTTATATCACTTCTCAGCTTAGGTGAATGGTTTAAAAACCTCCTTACACTGGATGAATCGGACAAAAAACTTTTACACAGCAAGCTGGATGACCGTGATGTTGCACGAAACCGCACTGCTGATCTTACTTATGGCGATTATGAGAACAAGAAGGAAGTTCCATTTTCAACAGAGCGAAGAATTACCATTGCTGAAAAGAACCGGCTGGATATAAAACTCGAATTCAAACAATACGACTTTAATCAGGAAGTCAGTTTTCCGTTTTCTATTCCCAAAAATTATGAGCAAAACTAAAATTTAATTTCATTTGTAACGTTATTGCATCATCCATAATCTTGTCGAATGAAAAAACTCCTGATCATACTCATTTGTTTTGTTGGTTTTCAATCTGCCTTTGCACAACCTGCACAGGATAAGGCCAGGCTTGAAAAAGAACGGCAGGACATTCAGCGTGAAATCCAGGATATACAATCAAATTATAATAAGGTACGTGGCCTAAAAAAAGAAACCCTGGGAAAGCTGAATATGCTGCAGCGTAAACTGGAGCTGCAGGACAGGCTGATCTCGAACATCAATCACGAGATACGTTCAATCAATGACGATATCTACAGGAGTAATGTTGAAGTGTACCGGTTGCAGGTGCAGCTCGACACGTTGAAATCGCAATATGCGAGAAGTGTCGTTTATGCGTATAAGAATAAGGGTAACTATGATTTTCTGAATTTCATTTTTTCTTCCAATTCATTTAATGATGCATTAAAGCGTGTTGCCTACCTGAAATCATACAGGTCTTACCGGCAGCAACAGGTGAATATTATTCTCGATACGAAGAAGGCGATAGAAGACAAGAAAAAACAATTACTTGGAAAACAAACCCAGAAGAAATCTGCACTTCAGAACCAGCAGCACCAGATGGCTGAACTGGCAACCCAGAAAAAGGAAAAGGATGCAGTAGTTAACCGGCTGAAGTCGCAGGAAAAAGATCTCGCGAAGGAAATTGCTGCAAAAAGAAAACGCGACAATGCATTGAAAGGGCAGATAGCAGCTATCGTAAGGCGTGAAATTGAATCCGAACAACGCATTGAACGCGACAGGCTTGCTGCATTGAAGAAAACTGAGTCTCCAACTACAACCACAACAACAACAACAACGAGGCCCGCAACTCCCAAAAGGAAAGAGGAATATCTGATTTTAAATGAAGGCCAGAAGAAACTGGCTGAAAAATTTGAATTGAACAAAGGAGGTCTGCCATGGCCTGTTGATAATGGATATGTAAGCATCCCATTTGGAACAAGTACAATTGGCGGATTGAAAATTGATAACCCTGGTCTCACCATATCAACTCCATCTGCTGGTGTACCGGTGAAAGCCGTATTTGACGGAGAGGTTAGCGCAGTTTCCAATCTTGGTGATGGAATGATGGTCATGATCCGTCATGGTAAATACTTTACAGTGTATTCCAATCTTTCTTCAGCAAATGTTTCAAAAGGCAGTGATGTGAAAACCGGGCAGGTAATTGGAAGAACCGCACAGGCAGATGATGGTACCGGTGGACAGATTGATTTTATGCTGATGATTGAAACAAAAAATGTGAATCCTGCACCGTGGCTGAACAGGCGTTAGTGAACAAACTCCCTGCTCAGCACATCATCGTATAATTTTTCATACACAGGAACAATCACACTGA
>JBJMLW010000136.1:0-2337 GCA_045805105.1 Flavisolibacter sp.
AATGTAGTGTTCAAGACGAACAAATTCCACGTAGCGGTTCTTGATCTTTCTTGCCTTATACCATACGAACATGATCATGAACATAATGCCGCCGATCATCAATGTAATATATCCTCCGTGGGTAAACTTTTGAAGCAGCGCAAACAGGAACAGCGTTTCTATGATGGTATACAAGGTGAGGAAAATCCAGATGTAGACAGGTTTTACTCTTCGCGCCACAAGGAAATTTGAGAAGAGTATTGTGGTCATGAGCATGGTGACGATAATCGCAAGACCATACGCAGCTTCCATTCTTTGGGAAGTTTTAAAATAAAGAACCACACCGACGCAACCGGCAAACATGAAAAAGTTCAGTGAGGGAATAAAGAGCTGACCTCGTGCTTCTGAAGGATAACGGATCTTTAGTTTTGGCCAGAGATTCAGTCGCATGGCTTCACTGATCAACGTGAATGAGCCCGAGATCATTGCCTGGCTTGCAATGATGGCTGCAGCTGTTGCGATCAGCACACCAGGAATAATGAACCACTGTGGCATCAGGTCATAAAATGCATTGATGCCCTGCTGTTTTTTTACAATATCTGTGATGGTTTTACCTGCATGCTGATGAATAAGATAAGCGCCCTGCCCCAGGTAATTCAGGATCAGGCAGGTCTTTACAAAAATCCACGAGATGCGAATATTTCCTCTGCCGCAGTGACCGAGATCACTGTATAAGGCTTCGGCTCCTGTCGTACACAAAAACACTGCACCCAATAACCATAAAGCATGAGGATATCGCGAGAGAAAGTTAAATGCATAGTGGGGACTGAAAGCACGGAAAATTGAAAAATCATCAGCGAGATGAACAAAGCCGAGAACAGCAAGCATGCTAAACCATACGAACATTACCGGTCCGAAAAATTTTCCTATCGAGGCCGTTCCAAACTGTTGAAGAAAAAAGAACATCCCTACAATGATCAAAACAATGTAAACCACATACTCCTGGAAGTTTTTCATGTTGGCAAATGCGGGCATTTCCTTGAGACCTTCCACAGCTGATGTAATTGAGATAGGAGGTGTGATAATTCCGTCGGCGAGCAAAGCGGCCCCACCGATCATTGCGGGAATGACGAGCCATTTCTTTTGTCTTCGTACAAGTGCGTACAAGGCGAATGTACCTCCTTCTCCACGGTTGTCGGCCCTCAGCACAAGCATTACATATTTAATCGTGGTCTGTAATGTTATGGTCCAGATGATACAGGAAAGACTTCCGATGATCAGGCCCTTATCGATTGTATGGTCGGTGATGATGGCATTAAACACATAGAGGGGAGAAGTGCCGATATCTCCGTAAATAATGCCAAGTGCTATGACTAATCCTGCCGCTGTAACCTTATTAAGAGGTGCTTTCACTTTGAGAGGAGTTGTTTATTATATGGGATACAGAAAAACATGAATTCGCAAAGGTATAAGTTAAAACGAATGTGAAAAGTATATTCGGAAAAACTGGAATACAACGTATTTCGGATTTCTGATTTGGGGATGTCTGATTTCGATGTCTTCGTGAAACATAATATTCATTTGTTGAACAAAAGTGGGCGAGGCGAAGAAATATTATCAAAACGAAGTATCTATGAATATCTGTGTTCGTTCCCTACTGTGAATCCGAAAGCTAATTGACACTACATCTCACGGAGGCGTCCAAATCAGACATCCCCAAATCAGAAATCAGAAATCCAAAGAAAACCCTCCGCCCCATGCATCTATAATTATTTTTAAGCGTCTTATAAGAAATACAAAAGTTACCTTTAATTGTTTAAAGATTTGCATTTTATGAGCCTTTACAGACTCCCCGTGTTAACGATTTTGCTACTGGTTTATTCAGCATCCTATGCGCAGAAGATTGTGTATTCTGAGCCTGAAAGAGATGATTCCCGCAGAATGAATTTCGAGATCATCGGTAAGGTCTCCGGTAACTTCCTGGTATACAAAAATACCCGGAATAAAAACTTCGTGGCGATATACAACAATGAAATGGAACAGATTGGAAAGGAAGAGCTGGAATACATGCCTGATGACCGCCTGATCAATTTTGATTTTTTCACTTATGCCGATTTTAGCTATATGGTTTACCATTATCAGAAGAAAAACGTAGTGTATTGTTATGCTGTAAAAATTGACGGTACAGGTAAAAGGATCTCGGATATCATGACCCTGGATACCAGCCATATCGGGTGGACGGCCAATAACAAGATCTATTCTACCATCAGCAGCGAAGACAGAAACCGCCTGATGGTTTTCAAAATAAATACGCGCAACCGCTCGAATTATGTAGTGACGACCCTACTTTTTAATAGT
>JBJMLW010000137.1:0-6597 GCA_045805105.1 Flavisolibacter sp.
AAATGTTCAATATTCAACGCTCAATTTTCAATGTTTAAAATCCTCCGATAGCATAGAGTAACTGTATTCAAACATGAGTCTTGAATATTGAGCGTTGAAAATTATTTCTACATTAACTCACCGCACTCAATATCCCAGCTGTTCCATCATTGCCATCTGGTCGGCAAATGGAAAAATATCCAATCATTGGCTGATTGGTTTACCACTGGTTCTGACGTAAAGCGAAGTGATACAGACCAGGTGAGCAGTAAGTTAGCTGCACTTCAATTTTATCAATTGGCTATACCACCACCAAAAGCGCCGGAGGGATCATATAATCATGAAGCAGCAAACAGGGGTCAGATATTATTTAGTGGTAAGGCCAAATGTG
Source organism: Flavisolibacter sp. (assembly GCA_045805105.1). Classification (GTDB taxonomy): domain Bacteria; phylum Bacteroidota; class Bacteroidia; order Chitinophagales; family Chitinophagaceae; genus Flavisolibacter. The sequence continues at coordinate 371 of JBJMLW010000137.1, forward strand.
CAAGCTGTCACGTACCACCACTCTTTGCGGAGCCCGGATGGAGCACCCATAAAGCTGAAGAAATTTGTATTGATGATTTCCAGTCAAACCGTTCTCCGGATAAAACTTATGTTACACAAGGTTTACGGGGACTATGGGCACACTCAAAGGGTGGATTTTACCACGAAGGAAGATTTGCAACCTTGCTTGATGTGGTAAACCATTACGATGATTGTAAAAAATTAAATCTGTCTGAATCCGAAAAAAATGACCTGGTAGAATACCTGAAATCGTTATAATATATTAACACGGAGACACGGCGTCACAGGGTTTCACATTGTATTCTTGTGCCTCCGTGGTTCACATCACCAGGCAACTTTCTTTTTCATATCTCGTATTCATCTTTTTGGCGCGTCTTCTTCCCACCTAAGAACAATTCTTCCTTAACTACTGCATGAGTTTAGTTAATCATTAAATCTATGTTTATGAAATCACTTGTGCGTAGAAGAACATTTTCTCTTTTCATTATTTTGCTTGCAACTGCATTCCTGGTTTTTTGGGTAGCCGGCTGTAAGAAAAATAAAGATGAGCCGGCCAATGTAACTCCCAACATTAAACTTGTTGCAGAGAACCTTGTTTCTCCTTTATCAGTTGTTGAATCTCCTGATGACTCAAAAAGATTATTCATTGTTGACCAGGCAGGTAAGATCTGGATCATTCCTCCTGGTGCAACTATGCTTACAACCCCTTTTCTTGATCTTACTGGTAAAATTGTAAGTCTGAATGCGAGCTACGATGAAAGAGGTCTTTTAAGCATGGCATTCCATCCGAATTTTAAAACCAATGGTAAGTTTTATGTGTTTTATACAGCACCTCCACGTGCCGGAGGACCATCTGCCGGAGTGAATTGGAATAGCCTTACCCGGATTTCCGAATTTAAAGTATCTGCTGCCAATTCAAATGTCGCTGACATGTCTTCAGAAAAAGTAATTCTTGAAGCAGACCATCCGCAGTCAAATCATAATGGAGGAACTGTTGCATTCGGACCGGATGGTTTTCTATACATTTCCATTGGAGATGGCGGCAATAAAGACGATGTAGGAGCAGGGCATTTTTCGGACTGGTATACTGCAAACATTGGTGGTAATGCACAGAACCTCTGGGCTAACCTGATGGGAAAAGTGTTGCGTATTGATGTAAATAACGGTACACCTTACAGCATTCCTGCTGATAACCCATTTGCAGGATCACCTAATTTTAAAAAAGAGATTTATGCATATGGCTTCCGGAATCCATACCGTTTTTCATTCGATATGGGTGGTACACACCAGTTGTATTTAGGCGATGCAGGTCAATCTCTTTATGAAGAAGTAGATATAGTTACAAAAGGAAGTAACTATGGATGGAATGTAAAAGAAGGAACTGTTTGTTTTAATACAGATAGTGATCTTCTGGTTCGTCCAAACTGTCCATCTGTTGATTCACTTGGTAAGCCACTCGTTGATCCCATCATTCAATTAAAAAATAAGGCCAATCCATCAGGTGGAGGTACATCGTTAGTTGTTGTTGGTGGAAATGTTTACAGGGGAACGGCATTTCCAAACTTACAGGGTAAATATATTTTTGGAAGTTTCGCAAGTGATTTTGCAAATCCTGATGGTCAGTTATATGTATCAAGTCCTTCAACAAATGGAATGTGGACTTTTGAAGACTTTAAACCCAAAGATTTTCCTAACAACCTTGGATATTTTCTAAAAGGTTTTGGACAGGATTTATCCGGGGAGATTTACATAGCAGTATCAGCAAAAGGAGGAGTAAGTGGTACAACAGGAAAGATTTATAAAATTGTTCCAGCGCAGTAATACAGTAATGCCGTACCAGGGATGCAGGTGACACAGAGGTGCACTGTCTGATTAAATATTCAATTTTCAATGCTCAATTTTCAATGCTCAATTTTCATAATTCAAAAGGGGTCCGTAGAAAATGCATAAACTAACTACGAACCAACTTGATTATTGAGCATTGAATATTGAACATTTTTTTCCGTGTCACTATATACGTAGTTCAAAAAACACTTTCCAGGTATTTATACCCACTACCGGTATTGAGAAGAAGAACACTTTGGTTTGGTTGAATAACATTTTTCATGAGAAGAGAAGTAAGCGCCATCCACGTAGCACTTCCTTCCGGAGATAATAAAATACCTTCTGTAGTTGCTACCTCTTTTATTCCACTGATTATTTCTTCTTCACTTACAGTTACGACAGTACCATTTGATTGATGAATTACATCAAGCATCAGATCCATGCCAAAAGGATCCGGTACTGCCAGTCCATTTGCCAGTGTGGCTTTGGGCTTAAAATTTTTTTTCCATTCAGCAGAATGATATGCTGCGGCTAAGGGAGCACAATTGGAAGCCTGTACGGCAATCATTTTTGGAAGGGGCTTTTTAATCCATCCAAGAGTAATCATTTCATTAAATGCTTTCCAGATACCAATCAGGCCGGTGCCTCCACCAGCAGGATAAATAATTACACCAGGAAGTTTCCATTGCAATTGTTCTGCGATTTCAAAACCCATTGTTTTTTTTCCTTCCAGCCGGTATGGTTCTTTCAGTGTGGATATATTAAAATACTCCACGTCTTTTTTAATTTCAACAACCTTCTTTGCACAGTCGTTGATCAGCCCATTTACCAGGATCACTTCTGCACCATATGTTTTACATTCCTTTTTGAATATGGAAGGTGTGTGTTCAGGCATTACAATGATGCACTTCATGTTGGCCTTTGCACAGTAAGCTGCCAGTGCACCACCTGCATTTCCTGCCGTAGGGATAATAAAGCTGTCGATACCCAGTTCCTTCGCCTTTGAAACAGCCATACTGATTCCCCTGGCTTTGAAAGACCCTGTGGGGTTGTATGATTCATCTTTTAGTAAAAGTGATGACATCTTTAGCTGGGATGCAAGCCTCTCCAAAGGCACAATTGGTGTCATTCCCTCGTTCAGAGAAATAATATTCTCCCGGCTAATCAGTGGCAAAAATTTAAAATAACGCCACATGGAATTTTCCTCGCTATCAATATCGTTTTTTGAAATGGGAACTGAAAGATCATAGCTCGCGAGCAAAGGCTTGTTGCAGCACATGGCAAAGGTTTGTACCTCTGATACAGGATATATTTTCCCGCACTTGGAACAATAGAGATTTTTAATCAACCTGAATCAATTATTTAAGTTTCAAATCTGTGGTAATATTTAAAAAGAACAAAGCAGGTTAGAGGTTAATTAAATCTACTGGATTTAATTCTACCAGAGTGAAACGTATTTGAATTCATCTGGTTGCTTCTTTTCAAATTTTATGAATTAGGATGCTTGCAACGTTTCCAGTATTCGATGATCAGTTTCAACACAATTTTCAATTCTTCGTAATTGGATGCTTTTTGAAAAAAGCCCTGTACCGTCATGTCTTTATAAGCTGTATCAACTGCTTTTTTATCTATTGATGTTGAAAAGAAAACAAAGGGGATGCTTTTTGCGCGGAGTTGCGGATCTTCATCAATCTGTCTTTTAAAATCAACACCGTTTTGTTCGGGAAGGTTAACATCACTTAGTATGATGAATGGTTGTTCCTTTTGTCTTTTTAAAAACTGGAATGCTTCAGGAGGCTTATCAAAAAAAATAATCTTATTGTTGACGTTAAGCTGTTTCAGGATTTCCTGGATCATTTCCTGGTCATCGAGGTCATCTTCAACAATTATAATAGGTCCTGTTTGTGCCAAATTATTTATGTTTAATTCCAAGCAGTCAGGCCATGTTGGTAATGGGTAAACAATTTAGTGAAAAATGGTGAAGGAGAAGTCGGGATATATACTAACACCGAATAACACAGTAACCATTGAATCTCTGTGGTAAATTACCCCATATGGGAAAGTTTTGGGGAACTCATCTATCGCAATCAATATCATCTTATTCTTTATCTGACTGAAACACAGAAGTATCCATTATTTAATATACCTACCTTGCAGTTCCTGGCATATGTAAACGACATAATAAAATGGCTTGGTTTTTATTTTACAATAAGTACGTCTGATCTGATGAAGACAGGATAGATGCGGAACAATGTTCTTATCGCATGTCCTCAATTTCTTTACTCTGTAGCCTTCAAATACACTCCGTTTCACGAAACAAACAAAACTGAATTTATGAAAGCAGCTGTTTTTCACAAAGTGGGAGACATTAGTGTAGATAATGTCCCTGATCCAAGGATTGAACAACCTGACGACATCATTGTGAAAGTTACATCCACCGCCATTTGCGGATCTGATCTCCACATATATGACGGGTTTGTTCCGCAATTAAAAGATGAAGTGTTGGGTCACGAATTCATGGGAATAGTGGAAGAAGCCGGGCCAAATGTAAAAAAAGTAAGAAAAGGCGATCGTGTTGTTGTGCCTTTTTCCATAGCGTGCGGACATTGTTTTTTTTGTCAGCAGGGATATCATCCAAGTTGTGTACACACTAATCCGCGTCACTATGGACCGGAAGGTGATATGCTTAAAGGGAAAGGCGGCGGCATGTTTGGTTACACAGACCTGTATGGTGGTTACAATGGTGGTCAGGCAGAATATGTAAGAGTGCCTAAGGCGAATACGGGTCCGAAAATCATTCCTGACGGATTGGATGATGAACAGGTTTTGTTTCTCACGGATATCTTTCCTACAGGATGGAGTGGTGTGAAATGGGGTAAAGTAAAATCCGGTGATTACGTTGTGATTTTTGGAAGCGGGCCTGTTGGGCTCATGGCACAGAAAGCAGCATGGCTGAATGGAGCAGAACGGGTAATAGCAGTAGATCCGCTGGAGTATAGATTGATTAAGGCAAGAATTGTGAATAAAGTTGAAACCATTAATGCAGATGATGAACATGTGATTCAGAAGATCTATGATCTTACAGATGGACGCGGTGCTGATGTAGTAATTGATGCAGTAGGCATGGAAGCTAGCAGAACATTTATTGAAAAGGCAAAGGCAGTTATTCATGGTGAAAAGGGAACGATGAAAGTGATTGAAATGTGTACAGAGGCAGTAAGAAGGAATGGAACAATCTCAGTTCTTGGTGTGTATGCAAGTACATATGACAATTTTCCGATTCACAGGATATTCGATAAAGGCCTGATCATGCAGTTTGGACAGGCGCAGACCCACCTGTATATAGACCAGTGTTTTGAAATGGTGAGAAGTGGGAAAGTTGTTTTGAATGATATTATTACGCATACGGTGCCTTTAAGTAAAGCCTCCGAAGCGTATGATATGTTTAAGAACAAAAAAGACGAGTGTGTGAAAGTAGTGTTGAAACCGGGAATGAATTAACCGGTTTGGAAATAGCGGATGTGCATGGTGTTAATACATAACATCCGGGATTTCTTACGATTGATAATTCAAAATTTGAAAAAATGGAATCGAGGATAACAGACACATTTATTAAACAGCTTCAATTGCTATGGAGCGTGGAAAGCATGCTCATGGAAGAAATACCAAGAATAATGGCGAAAGCTACGAATATGGGTTTGCAGAAAACGCTGGCTTACCACCTTGCTGAAACTGACCAGCATAAAGTTGCAATTGAAGGAATATGCAAAATGCTTGACATTAATGCAAAGGGTGGTGAACCAAATTCCGAATTACTTAATATTATTCACGAAGGTGAAAAGGCGATGCTTACCCAGGTAGAAGGAAACCACCTGGATGCAGCAATTATTTTTACTGCGTTGGTAATTGAACAATATGAAATTTCTGTTTACGGTATGGCTGCGGAAACTGCGGAATCGCTGGGTTATACCGGTATTGCAAAAAGGTTGAGGCTTACACTTGCAGAGGAACAGCAGTCAGAAAATAAACTGAAATACCTGGAGTCTGCATTATTTCAAAACCGCGCAGACATCGGCTATAATGAAAATAAGGAGAGTGAGCAGGGAGAAAATGGGCGGTAGGATTGGTATCTATACGTTTGCCCTTGTTGCTGTTCTCACCAACAAGAGGTATTGAGGTATTGTGGTAATAGGATTAGTGTTAGAAGGTAAGTATTCTCACTAAGTCGCCCTAGTTGGTGTTCTCACCAACAAGAACAATTCGGTTCGAATTGTACCTATTTGTCATCGGCACCTATTTTCACGAAGACAGTAAATAAGTTCTAAAAATAAAACAACAATTCTTTTTAATTACTTCCTGTATCGGTTGGACTTTTTACTCCGC
>JBJMLW010000138.1:0-9533 GCA_045805105.1 Flavisolibacter sp.
CATGGGATTATATGCAAAATCTGCTGCAATGGCGTAAGAAAAACATTGCTGTAACAAAGGGAAAGATGATCCATTATGCTCCCAGAAATGGCGTGTATGTCTATGGTCGCATGAAAGATAATAAGAGAGTACTGGTTATTTTAAATGGATCTATTACTGATCAAACTGTTTCAATGGATCGTTTTAATGATATAACATCTGGATATTCTTCAGGCCGTGACGTTATCACATCAGAATTATTCGATATTAAAAAAACAATTACCATTCCTGCAAAAGGTGAATATATATTAGAGTTAAACAATGAATAGTATGAAAAACAAAATTACATATACCATCGTACTGGTGGTAGCAGCTATTACATCTGCAAACGCCCAGGGCGGCAAACCTGAAGACACAGAAGTATGGACACCTATTCCAAAAACTGTAACAACAGGCAAGCCTTATGTCGATCCTCCGTCTGATGCCATTATTCTGTTCGGCGGTACCAGCCTGGATAAATGGGTATCTGCCCAAAACAGGGAACAGCCTGCGATGTGGACGGTGCACGATGGTGTGTTTACAGTAAAAAAAGAAACCGGCAATATTGAAACCAAACAGATGTTTACAAACTATCAGCTGCACATAGAGTGGCAGGTTCCATCAAACATTACAGGCGAAGGACAAGGCCGCGGAAATAGTGGTGTGTTTTTAGCCTCTTTGGGAAAAGGAGATGCCGGTTATGAATTACAGGTGATGGATTCCTACAACAACAAAACTTATGTCAATGGCATGGCAGGCAGCATTTACAAGCAGGCGATTCCATTGGCAAACCCTGCCAAAAAACCTGGTGAATGGCAAACGTATGATGTAGTTTGGATGGCACCGACATTTAATGATGACAGTACAGTGAAGACACCTGCGAAAGTAACAGCATTTTTTAACGGTGTACTGGTAGAGAACAATTTTGAGTTGTGGGGACCTACCAGGTATATCGGCAAAACATCTTATCAGCAACACGGCCCTTCACCGATTAAATTGCAGGCACATGGCGATAAAAGTGAGCCAATAAGTTTTCGGAATATCTGGATAAGAGAGTTATAAATCTTTGCTTTGGTTCTTCTTCGTAGCATTCAATAAATGTTTTGAATTGCTATTAAAACAATACAGTTTAATTATTATAAAATGTTAGCGCGGCGAGTTTCAGCGTGGGGAGATGTATTTTGCAATTATTAGAGTCATTCAGTTTGGGGAATTTCCCAAATCAGTTTCTTTTTGAACCCTTGTCTGAATCAGGATTTTCAGGATTTGAAGATTACATGATTTTCATACAGAATTTGAATTCCATAAATTAAATTATTGAATTATTCAAGGGAATGAAAACATAAAATGATGGTGTAAAAAACATTTGCTTTTTAATTTCTTGGCTTATCCTGCACATCCATAATCGAGTAAATTCTAATTCAGACAGCGAAAAGCGAGATCATGCAGCCAGATGAGGTTACTTTTAAGATAATTGGTTGTGCCATGAAGGTTCATAATACTTTAGGAAATGGTTTCCAGGAAGTTGTTTATCAACGTTGCCTGGCAATTGAAATGGAAATGGCTGGATTAAAATTTATAAGAGAAAAGGATCAGACTATTAATTATAGAGGAAGAAAAGTTGGAACAAGGAGAGCTGATTTTATTGTGGAGGATAATATCATGGTGGAACTAAAAGCTCTTATAAACCTTGAAGATGTTCATTTGGCGCAGGCAAAAAATTACCTGATAGCGTATGGTTTTCCAGAAGGTTTGCTCATCAATTTTGGATCTACAAGTTTGCAATTTAAGAAAGTGTTCAATCGAACTGGATTAACAGGAAGAAGAATATCTGAATCAGGATTTGCAGGATGAAGGGATTTACAAGTTGAAGAATGTCTGAATCAGAATTTGCAGGATGGAAGAATTAATAGGATATATTATATAAAATTTGAATTCAATCTAGCCTACCATTTAATCTTGCGAATACTGATCTATATTTCCGCTTAATTAATCAGGTTCAAATCCTCAACATCTTTTAATTCTGCAAATCCTGATTCAGACAATTACTTGTTGGTAAAGTTTCTTGCGAAGACACATGAAATGTCTTCGAAAAATCATCCTCCAATTTGCCCTTGGTCTCATGATTTCTGAAAGAATAAAATTTTCTTCGTTGATTGTTTATCAGAATAAAGACCGTCTAACATAACCGTAACATTTCAATAAGATGCAGTTAGCATTCAGGCAACATCACTTTGTAGAAGTTTCATCAGGAAACTCAATTACCAGGAAGAAGATAATTGTAGTGAGATAAATTATTTTACAAAAATAAAAAGGGCGACCGGTGGTTGCCCCTTTTATTATAAGGTAATGAAAACAATTTGATATCAAGATTATAGAATCAAACTTGGATTAAATTAAAAAGCCTGCAAACGTTAATTTTGCAGGCTTTTCTGATGAATGAATATGGTACTTAGTAATGATCCAATCTTTTTTATAATAAACGCCCGGCTTCCATTCATTCCGTGCGTGGTGATCATTCTGTCCTGTTAAAAGATTCATGCTTTCCGGAAGTAATCAATGTTTGAATGTTTATTTAAGAACTGATTGCGCATGACTAAAATTTTGAGGCTGCTCATTACCTTTTCAGGGCAACTTTGATCGTTTTAGAACCTGACTTTGTGAGTAACTGTACAAAATAAAATCCATTGGGCAGATTTCTGCCATCGAAATAAAGTGTCTGAATTTTTCCGGGAATGATAGTTCCGTTACCAAGGACTGACAATTTTGTTCCTGCACTATTAAAAAGCGTAAGGGTGTATTGGCCTTCTTCCGCCAGACTAAAATTCAGTACTGTTCGACTGCTGAACGGATTTGGATAGGCGATCAGTAAGCTTTTTTCCAACGTTTTTTCAATCACTCCTTCCCGAATGACTGTAACTGGTGGTGTTGGAGTTGCGGTTAGCATTGAACCATTCCCATCGACGGCTAAAACAGAAACAGCCTGGATCGGCGCTGGCCCCGTGGTCATATCTGTTGCCATGATGAGGATCTCCGAAGAATAAGTCTGATGTGTGCTCGTAGCATAATTGTAAATCAATCCCGGATTTCCACCGATAAGAGTGATCGGTTCGCCAAAGGAAATAGCAGATGTGGATGATTCACGATAGAGGATATCTCCTCCTTGCTCATGCGTGGTGTAAACAACTTTTATTTTTCCTAATGATTCATTCAATATCACAACCGGTCTCGTTCCTTCATTGGCGGTTACCGGATAGAGGTCATCCCAGGAACCATTCGGGTGCCGTACAAATAATCCAACCTTTGTCTGCCCGGGAGTATCATACCCGGTTTTTATAGCAGCATACAAAGTGCCATCGCCAGCAGTAATAAGATTTATGTGATCATCGGCCAACCCATAGCGAAGTGATTGGGCGCTTGCTGCGCCGGGTAACTCATCTGTCGTCCATAACGATGGATCTGTTCCATTGAGATGCGTCCTGAATCCAAATCGTTGTGCATTCTGGTTGCTCCACATGATGCCCATCTTGCCAGGCAACGAAACCAATGCACAGATGTCATCATCCATGATTCCTGAAACCAACGTAATCGGCGCACTCCATGTTGAATAAGGCGCATCAGCATATCTCAGGTAAATAGCGTCCACTCCATCGTTTGCTACCCACATTCTTCCACTTGCATCGATAGCCATGGTAGCGGTTTTGGCTGTAATTTCAAATGCGATCGTAGCCCTGGCCGGCCGCTGATTCCATAGCTTATAGTTACCGGTTGCAGCATCATATTCCACTGAATACACGAAAGAATTGAATGTTGCGCGAAAGAGCAGAATATGTACAAGGTTGCCGGCAACAATGCAATCAGCTTTTGCATTCGTGGAAGGACCAAGAGTGAGCACATCGGTCCATGTTGTTCCGTCGAGGCGGAAGATCTTTGTTCCATTATCAGTAGATAGAACGGTCCACCATTTGCCTGCATAACTCCATACTTTAGCCTGAGGCTTTTCTGCCGTATGACTAGCTATCGGCAGTGGTGAAATATCTGTATAGCTTGTAAAGCCTGAATTTGAAACAACAGTATAGGTTTCACCGCCAGTAAAACCGCCACTCATTTGCAGTCCGCCTGCATCAATGATCCCTGTATTACTGCCTTTCACATCAAGGCGCAATTTACCTTGTCCTGCCAGGCCGCGTATGGAAACATCATAGGTTGTTCCTTCCAGATCTACGGGCTGCACTGCCTCTGTTGCAATGGTGCCACTCGGTTCTGTTGCAAGGTTTACCAGAGTTCCTCTTACCGTTCCGGTAACTGCCTTTGCAATAAAATCTGATGCATCCACACCTGTTACCGGTTCTGAAAAGGTTACCCGGTATGTGACCGACAGAGAGGATGTATTTTCTATAGTAGGATTGAGCCGTTTAATGTCTATTACCAATGGGACTTCACTGACCGAATAAAACTGGCCGTTTGTAAAGCTTCCGGTCAACGCATTGCCTAATGCATCGACGATCTCAGTACCAGATGCATTCAGATCCAGCCGAACAGTACCGGTTCCCAAAACATTATTGATTGTAACATCATAGCTGGTGCCTTCAGCATCTGCATTAATAACGATGGATGGCGCAATAATTCCGCTGGCTGTACCGCCTAACGATAAAGTAAAATCCGATGCGTCAACACCTGAAACAGCTTCCGAAAAACGGATGCGGAATTGGAGCGTCGCTGCTCCGGTAATTTCATTTTGCGGAGCCTGACGGTTGATCGTTATTATGGCTGGTGGTGTATGGTCGAATAAATAATCCTCACCGGTATTAAATCCACCAGTAAGAGCTGTGCCTGCAATATCGGTGATGCCCGTTCCCGAAGCATTGAGGTCTAACCTTAGTTGTCCATCACCTGTAATACCGTTTACAGTCACATCAAAGGACCTTCCATCACTACCTGCAGAAGGAAGAACATTGAATACTACTCCGCTTACTGTTCCTCCGAGGGAAGTAAGGGTAAGATCATTTATATCAAGTCCTTTTACTGGTTCGTTAAACAGGATGCGGTAAGTGACCAAAGCAAGGTTCGTGTTGGCTGTTGCAGGCGATTGCCGCATGATGCTTAATACAGCAGGAGGAAGATGGTCGATGATGAAAGTTTGTCCGGCCGTATACCCTCCATTCAAAATAATATTGCCTACCAGGTCGGCAATGCCGGTTTTGCTGCTTCTCAGGTCGAGGCGAAGAGTACCTTCACCCGATACACTGCTTATGGTTACATCATAGATCTGACCATCGGCATCAGCTGCAACCACTGCACCCGAAAGAAATATGCCGGTTGCTGTTCCTGTATGTGTTATAAGGAAATCAGATTTACCAACGCCGTTAACGGGTTCTGAGAAGGTCACCCTGAAGGTAACGGAAGTTGCTGCAGTACTCGTGGTCAGAGGCAACTGGCGGTTGATACTTAAAACAGAAGGTGGTGTAACGTCAGGTGTGGTCAGCTTCAGATCAAAGGCAATATCGCCGCTTGTTACTTTCTGCTGATGGATCTCAACTGCAAAAATATTTTCACCTGATATGAAAGCAGACTTGCTGATGTTAAATATTTGCGGCTTAACGCCGTCATGAGAAGCGCTGGTAGAAGCCAGCGTAGTATAAGTCACTGTACCCGTGGGCATATTGTTCCGGTACACCTCGTTGCCATTAACATAAACAATGATTCCATCATCCCGGTGTGCGAAGCTTGTATAAAAAGCATAATCTGATGGATCAGCAATGCTGATCTTTTTACGGAAATAGGTTGTGACATACTTATTCTTTGCCGAGGGACCAAAGTTTATTAGCGTTGTAATACCCGGCTGGCCATAACCTAGTTTACCTGCACCAGCGTGCCATGAAACATCGTCGTAGAGCGGGCTTCTCCAGGCCGTTCCCTGATTGCTGCCATCATCCAGGAATTTCCAGACGCCATCATACGGTATGAGGGTGATCTGGGTACTTGCACTAAGTGCAGTTAGAAAAGCGCAGAAGAAGAAAATCAGATGCTTTTTCATTGTGGCTATTTTTTGATTGGTGGAGTAAAGGAAAAGTGGAGGTTATACCATTTCACTTTTGGTGTTGGTAAAACAAGGTTCATTTATGCAGAGCATAATTAATCATGATGCTGTGTATCTAATTGCCGATTGAAGTTGATAGCCTGCCATCAATAAGAAATAAGCAAAAGATGACATTTGCCAGAGAGCCTAAAAAATAATTGAGAACAATATCATCAGATAGTTGAGGAAGGCACGATTGGGTCTTCGCCACCCTTTTGGTTTTAAATCACATCTTTCCTGGTAATAAAAAAATCTACTGCAGGTTATTGAACTAAAGATGATCTAACAGCTTCGCTAACCTCACATACAGGATAGCTGAGTCAAGTTGGTGGTTCCTGCGTGGAATAAAAAAGTTGGGTGAGGTGATTTACAAAGGATGTGGTCAATCTGTCGATTGCTTTTTAAAAATCGAAATCGGTATGGATTGATAAATCGTTACAAAATGAGGGTTGCCGCGAAAAAAGAGGAAGGACATGTCAGGTCTGAACTTCAGCCCGTACTGCAGATCATCTTTCTCAGAAAGCAGGACAACTGGAACCACGAGTTCGAATTCAGTTGTTGCGTCATTTTGGTATTTGAAAGTTAGGAACTCCTTTTTAATCGCACATTAAAATTCGCTTAAAAAACTTCGTTTCGGCAAGATGGGCTGTGATGGGCTAGGAAAGAGCCAATTGATTTTTTGAGGAAAGGATATGATGAGGTTTGTATTCAAGTCGGGGATTTTATATTTGAGCGATGCTCAAGTGGAATCGGTCATTTTTTGGAACGCAATCCCGCGTTGCGGTACGCAAAGGTTTCGCAAGGGATGCAAAAGATGAATACAATTAATTGCGTCCCTGGCGTATCCCTTGCGTCCCGATGAAATCGGGATAGCGTTAGTTCATTCATTTTATATATAAAAGCTAATTTGGTTTATCCATGAATTGCCTAACACTTACAGGAATGACACCTTCGTGGATTGCTCACATCATCATGATTAATCATCATCATGATAAAAATCAGTATGCTTTCTCTTTGTGAAGATTCAGGCTGCATCCCAAAAAAATAACATCCTTATATTTATAACAAACTTCCTGCTATGACCTCCCGCCGTCAATTTTTGCAGAAGATAACTTTGTCAACTGCAGTTCTTCCGTTTATTCAACGGAATGATACAACCAAAACAAGTCTGATAAAACAGAAAAATTCTCAGGATGATAAAATACTTCGTGTCGCCATCATGGGACTCGGCAGCTACGGAACACGCGTAGCAGAAGCCATGCAATCGTGCAAGAGAGCAAAGGTTACCGGTGTCATCAGCGGTACGCCGTCCAAAATCAAAGACTGGCAGGCCAAATACAATATTCCTGATAAGAATTGTTATAACTACGAAAACTTCGACCAGGTAAAAAACAATCCTGATATAGATGCGGTGTATGTCATTACACCAAATGCCCTGCACCACAACCAGGTGATCAGAGTTGCTAAAGCAGGGAAGCAGGTTATCTGTGAAAAGCCCATGGCCATCAATGCAAAGGACGGACAGGAAATGGTGGATGCATGCAAAAAGGCAAATGTAAAATTACTCGTAGGCTACCGCATGCACTTCGAACCGAAAACATTGGAAGTGATCCGCATGAGAAAGGATGGTGAGTTTGGAAAAATTATGTTTTTCCAGGGACAAACAGGTTTTACAATTGGTGATCCCACCCAATGGCGATTGAACAAACAACTTGCAGGAGGTGGTTCATTAATGGATATTGGTATTTACTCCATTAATGGAGCACGTTATATGGTTGGTGAAGACCCGGTTTGGGTAACCGCACAGGAAACAAAAACCAACCCGGAGAAATTTAAAGAAGGTGTTGATGAAACGATCCAGTTTCAATTCGGTTTTCCCAGTAATGCTGTTGCATCGTGTTTATCTACTTACAACATGGGTAACCTCGATCGCTTTTTTATGACCGGTCAGAAAGGCTTTGCAGAACTCTGGCCCGCTACCGGTTATGGACCAATTAAAGGACGCACAAACAAAGGAGAACTGACACAGCCACACATCACCCACCAGACCATCCAGATGGATGAAATGGCTGCAATTATCCTGGATGGCAAGCAACCTGTAGTGCCTGTTGATGGAGAAGAAGGCGTAAAAGATTTAAAAATTATTGATGCTATCTATGAAGCTGTAAAAAAAGGCAAGCGGGTAGATCTGAAACTATGAAGTAAAAAAGTACACTTTATCGTCGCATGATGTGATACATCCCGTGTGTTTCATCTTGTGTAATATCCTCCGCTGGTTATTATTGGAAGTTTTTTCTTTTCAGGTTTGGATATTTTGTATACGCTGGTGCGTTTGGTTCATCATCGTCATCACTGCTAAACAACTGTTATATGAATAAGCGGATTGCATTTTTCGTATTTTTCTTTTTTCTTTTTACTTTTTCCTTCGCACAGCAAATACAGGTAACTCCCATATCAGACCAGATTAAATTGTTCACACCAGACTGGAAAGGTGAACGCTTTCCCGATGGTCGTCCCAAAGTAGCAGACAAACTACTGCTTCGTTTAAAAAATATTTCAATGGAAGAAGCATGGGGCTACTTACGAAATAAAGGTTATCAAAATCAATACGAAGGCGACTGGCAGATTCTTCGTCCTGATTCAGTAATGGTAGGACGCGTAGTTACAGCGCAATACATGCCGCTTCGTCCCGATGTGGATAGCCTGATCCGGAAACAGGGAAGAAAAGAGGGCCGTATCGGAAGTACCAATTCCTGGCCCATTGACGTTTTGAAAGAAGGTGACATTTATGTTGCTGACAGCTATGGAAAAATTGCAGACGGAACACTGATCGGTGATAACCTGGGAAACTCCATCTATGCTCACTCACATAAGGGAGTGATTTTTTATGGTTCTGTAAGAGATGTTGAAGGGCTTGAAGAAATTGATGGATTTAATGCATGGATGAAAGGTTCTGATCCTTCTTACATACAGCAGATGATGCTGACAGGAATCAACGTTCCCATCAGGATCGGAAGAGCAACGGTTTTACCAGGCGATGTGGTTCTTGCAAAAAAAACGGGAGCCATTTTTATTCCTGCTTCATTGGTGGAAGATCTTGTTTTAAATTCTGAGTTTATACAACTGAAGGATGAATTTGGCCACATGCGTTTGCGGGAGAAAAAATATACACCCGGACAAATAGACCAGCAATGGAGCGATGATATCAAAAAAGATTTTCTTCAATGGCTGGATGCAAAGAAAAACCTACCCATGTCGAGACAGGAATTGGATGAATACATGAAACAGAGAAACTGGTAGTTCATCTTATTCAAATCAAAATAGTAACTGCAAAAAAAATCATCATGACGCCTGCACAAAAGATCTTATCTAAGCTGGGATTAAAAGATCCCGCGCCGATTGAAACATCAAATGATTTCAATAATAAAGAGAGTGA
>JBJMLW010000139.1:0-10677 GCA_045805105.1 Flavisolibacter sp.
ATGAATAGAAAGAAAGCAGCTCCCGTTAGTGAAACAAAAGCTCCCGAGTATACATTATCAGAAAAACTACTCATGGAAATCCGCGATTCACTGAAGCGCTGATCAACTTTAAATAATTGAATGCGGATGAGAAGAATATTCGTTCTTAGTGTCTTATCCATGTCTTTGCTATCAGCCACGGCACAGGATTCCATAAAACTGAAACAACCTCCGTTATGGAAAACGGGTGGAAGTTTTGAATTGATGGTTGGACAGGCAGGAGCGAGGAATTGGGCAACCATAGGTACCGAAAAATTTGCTTTAACGGGTCTCGCTTCGCTACATCTTTGGGCCAACAGAAATTGGAAGAAAAGTGAATGGGAAAACACAGCTGACCTTTCTTATGGAATGGTGAAGTTTTATTCCGGTGACAGCCGGAAAATTGATGACAAAATTGATATATACTCAAAATTTGGAAGAAGGATTAAAAACATGTGGTCTGTTGGATTGGTTGGTTCCTTAAGATCGCAGTTCACCAATGGTTATGATTTAACCGTATCACCAAAAAAGCGTGTTTCTGGTTTTTTCGCACCGGCATATCTCACGCTCAGCCCCGGAATGCAATTAAAAACGCAGGATGCTTCTTTTGGATTTCATGCCGGTCCTGCTGTAAGGTGGGTGATTGTAACCAACGCACCTTATAGTCTGGTTTACCAGGGTGGTGTAAAGCCAGATGGAAGTACGGAAAGGACGCTTGCAGATCTATATGGAGTCAGTGCCGGAAAACAGGTGCGTGTAGAAGCGGGCTTGTTCTTTTCAGCAACCTATAAAAAGGAATTGATGAAGAATGTTTACTGGAATACACGTGTTGATGTGAATTCTGATTTTACCCGCGATGATCCTTTTAATCTTGATGTTTACTGGACCAATAGAATAGCCATGACAGTGAACCGATGGCTGCGTGTTAATTATAATTTTGATCTATACAAGGACAATGACGTAAGGATGTTTGGGAGGGATAAAAATGAAACAGCCGTACAGCTTAAATCCATACTTGCAATTGCCCTGTCGGTGTCATTCTAAAGAGGATAGCTTATTTTTGTCGGGTCCCGTTGGTAAGCGGCGTCGAACCAGCGGGACCTTTTATTAAATAGAAATTTGTGAGTACTTACCAGATAAAGCTTCCACAGTTTGAAGGGCCGTTTGATCTTCTTTTATTTTTCATTGAAAGAGACGAACTTGATATCTATAATATTCCGATTACAAGGATCATTAATGATTTTTTGGAATTCATCCATAGCCAGGAATCGCTGAATATTGAACTTTCAAGTGAATTCATCCTTTTTATTTCCACCCTGATGCGCATCAAGGCCAGGATGCTGCTCCCGCGTAAGGAGCTTGATGAACAGGGCAATGAAATTGATCCGCGCCAGGAGCTGATCGATAAAATTCTTGAATATAAAAAATTCAAGGAAGCTGCCGCACAGATGGCAACGATGGAAGCCGAAAGAATGCTGCTGATCAGGAGAGGAAATATTCAGAAAGAACTTTCACAGATCGGCGAGGAAGCAGCAGAAGGAACAGAAGTGCAAACGATCACCATGTTCCGCCTGATGAAAGCTTTTGAACGGGTGATGGTAAAGTACCAGGACCGCTTCAACAAGCCAATGCATACTGTGGTGCGGTATAATTATACAATGGAGCAAAGCAAGACCGACATGATTTCAATGGCTCAGAGTGAACGGACACTTTCGTTTGAAAAGGTATTCGAGCGTGTGGAGAACAGGGTGCACGCCATTTTTATGTTCCTGTCGATGCTTGAGCTGGTGCAGGGAAAATTTTTAAGGATCATCATGGGCGAAGGAAGAAATAATTTTATCGTTGAATACAATGAAGTGCAGGAAGGACTTACGGATGAGGAACATATGCGACTGTTATAGCTGCGCGATACTCGCGAAACGCTGCGTGATGTAAAAATCATTATACCGGCAAGCTAATCGATAGGGGCTGAAAATTAATACTCAATATTCAATAGTCAATTTTCAATGAAGCCTGGTATTTAATTAATCAGGTAGAGTCATCAACCCGCTAAAAGGTATAGGTTTCTTTCAGTATTTCTACTTCGTATTTATTCATTTTCCATTGATTTTACTGCTTTCACTTTTGAGATCTATACTGCACTTTTTCCTATTTCATTCCACATAACATAGCCGTATCTTAATGTAAATCCATGTTATGAAAACCGTTAGAATTGCAATCCTTTCCGGATTTGCCTTTCTTCTAACGACGTGTAGTCCGGTCTATGAACAAAAGAAACATGTATCAGAATTGGATAGCAGAGCAAGGCAGATTAAGTTGTATGCACAGAAGAAAGGTTTTTCCACCCGTTATTGTTTTCTCGCCGACATGCATATCGAAAGCGGACTGAAACGCTTTTTTGTATACGACCTTCAAAACAACAGCGTATCATTTTCAGGCCTGGTTGCTCACGGCAGCTGTGACCAGTTTTTTCTTACAAAAGCAAAATTTTCCAATTCCCAGGGTGGACAATGTACATCTCTTGGTTTATACAAGGTTGGCTATTCATATTATGGTCAGTATGGTAAATCATTTAAATTATTCGGATTAGAAAAATCCAACTCCAATGCATTTGAAAGAGCCGTTGTTCTGCATAGCTATGCATGCGTGCCCGACCAGGAAATTTATCCCAAACCTTTATGTAATAGTTCTGGTTGTCCTATGGTATCCGGAGCCTTCCTGAATAAGCTTTCATTTATCATTGAACATTCTGATAAGCCATTGTTATTATGGATTTACAATTGATCACAGATTGATATGGATTACACTGATTTCACAGATGTGAAAGAATGTACTGATCACAGATTATACGGATTGCACTGATTTCACAGATGTGAGAGAAATCCATATCATTGCTCTTTATGAAATAAAACTTCCAACAAGGTCGTGCAGCGCGAAGCGAGCAGCGCATAGCGTGTCCTTAAATCATTGCTCTTTATGAAATGAAACTTCCAACAAGGTCGTGCAGCGCGAAGCGAGCAGCGTATAGCGTGTCCTTAAAAGGCCTTCTTTTCCATCTCCATTGCTTTCTTCACTGCTTCATATGCATTAACAATCTTACCACTCGTGGAAAGGGAACTGAATGGTACCTTTTTGTTTTCCTCTCCTGGTTCAGTAACATTTTCATTGATGGTGGTGCCAGCGGTTGTAAGGATTGTAATTATCTGTTCGGGTGTGAGTGATGGAAAATAAGATTTCAATAATGCTGCAACACCGCTAACAACAGGACACGCAAGGCTTGTGCCATCTGCACTCACATACCTGATTTCAGGAGCGGTAGAATAAATATTCATTCCCGGTGCAAACAAGTCTACCCATTTGCTGCTGTAATTGGAAAAGTCTGCAGCATATCCGCCTGTACTTGCATCACCACTGGCGCCTACTGTAATATAATTGGAGGCCCTGCCGCCATCGAGAAAATCAGGATTAGGATAAAAAACCTCTTTTGTAATGTCCACACCATCATTTCCTGATGCATGTACCAGCAGAACGCCTTTTGATGCAGCGTATTTCACTGCATCATCAACGAATTGTTTATAAGGTGACACAGGTTTTCCAAAACTCATATTGATAATGCTTGCACCATTGTCAACCGCATAACGTATGGCGAGAGCAACGTCCTTGTCATGTTCATCACCACCTGGAACAGCGCGTACCGCCATAATGCGCACATTGTCTGCAATGCCATCAATACCAATACCATTATTTCGTACTGCACCGATTACGCCTGCAACCAGGGTACCATGGTCTCCGCTGCCGGATTTTAAATTACTGTTCCCATATATGCGGTCATTGATATCCTCGTAATTATCTTTTACCAGCTCACTCCTGAAATCTTCTGGTGCGTTTTCTTTAAGACTGATTTTTTTCTTCAGGTTTTCTTTATAAGTGGTTACATCGCTGATTACTTCAGTACTAGGTGTAGTAGTATCGTGTGCATTTTCATAAACCCGAGACCACAACCCTGCAGAAAGTGAAATAGCCTTGTCCTTGCTTTTCTGTAAAGGCCATACATCCGGAGCTTTAAAAGAACTACGTCCCAATTTGTCATTAATAATTTTAGCAGATTCAATAAGAGAGTTCAGGAAACTCGTGGTGTTTGGAAAGTTTTTAATCGCCTCATCGTAGTCATCGTTAATGATCTTTTGTGCTTTTTTCCATTGACTGAAAAGAAAAGCTTTTTCCGCTGGTATGTCTTTTTCCTTCTTTCCTTCAAATTCATTTTTCCATCGGTGATACACTCTTTCCACTTCATGCGAATTGCGTTGAAGGTTTGTTCCATTCTGTGCGCCGTCGAAATTCCATCCATGGATGTCATCTACATATCCATTGCCATCATCATCTTTCCCGTTACCGTCAATTTCTTTTTCATTTCTCCACAAAACTGATTTCAGATCTTCCTGTGCAGTATCAATGCCGGAATCAATAACAGCAACAATCACCCTTGTGCTTTTTCTGCCTTTCAATAAATCGTAAGCTTCATTCAGTGAAATTCCCATATAACCATCTTTCTTTTCGTCGAGAAGGTGCCAGCCATTCACTTTGGGATGAGCTGTTTGGGAAATGGAAGTGGAATAGAAAAAAAGAATTAATAGGGGAAGGAATAGAAATTTCATATGATAATATTAATAATAAATTTAAATGTAAAGAGGTTGATTTATAAGCGCGGTGTGATTTAAAGCTTCTGCATATTAATCCTAATCCAGATAGATATCAGGCTTTTTATCAAAATTTGTATTTGAATTATGTTGCAGCTGCAGCCGTAACCTTTACCATCTGACGTATTGCGTTTGCAATGGCTTCAGCATCATATCCGCATTCGCGATGGAGATCTTTTAGAGTGCCGTGTTCAACGATCGTGTCGGGTATGCCGAGAATTTTTAATTCATTTTTATACTGGTGTGCTGCCATGAATTCAGCAACAGCACTTCCAAAACCGCCAAGCACTGTTCCATCTTCAACCGTCAGGATAGAATCATAATTACGAAGTGCTTCATGAAGTAATTCTTCATCCAGTGGTTTGGCAAAACGCATATCGAAGTGTGCAGGATGAATATTGTCATTTCTGAGTTCTCTTATGGCGGCTGCTGCGAAATTTCCTGGATGACCAAGACTCAATATGGCTATTGATTTACCGTCTTTTAATTTTCTTCCTTTTCCGATGGTAATTTCTTCAAATGGCTTTTTCCATTCAGGCATTACTCCTTCACCGCGGGGATAGCGTATCACGAAAGGAAATGTGGTGCTTTCCAGTTGTGCTGTATACATCAGGTTCCTTAGTTCCTGTTCATTCATCGGTGCGCTGATAACCATATTGGGAATACACCTGAAATATGCTATGTCGTAGGCGCCATGATGTGTTGGTCCGTCTTCGCCAACAAGACCTGCACGGTCTAAACAAAATATTACGGGAAGATTCTGGATCGCAACATCATGTACCACCTGGTCGTATGCACGTTGCATGAAAGAAGAATAAATGTTGCAGAAAACCTTCATTCCCTGGGTAGCCATGCCTGCACTGAGGGTTACGGCGTGCTGTTCACAAATTCCTACATCGAATGCGCGTGCTGGCATTTTCTCCATCATGAATTTAAGAGAGGAGCCACTTGGCATGGCAGGTGTAATGCCGATGATCTTCTCATTTTTTTCTGCAAGTTCAATGATGCTATGTCCAAAAACATCCTGGTATTTGGGAGGCTGAGGAATATCAAATTTCTTCTTATAGATTTCACCTGTGATCTTGTCGAACAAACCAGGTGCATGCCACTTGGTCTGGTCTTTTTCAGCTAGGGAATATCCTTTTCCTTTTACGGTTACAATATGCAGAAGTTTTGGTCCGGGAATATTTCTAAGGTCACGAAGTGTATCAACAAGTTTTGTGATATTATGACCGTCAATCGGACCAAAATAACGAAGGTTGAGCGCTTCAAAAAGATTACTGCTTTTGGTAACCATGCCCTTGATACTGGCTTCGAGTTTACTGGCCATATCACGTGTGAAGCGTTTACCCACTGGGAGTTTGCCCAGGAGGTTCCATACATCATCACGAACCTTGTTATAGGTTGGTGAAGTTGTAATATCAGTGAGGTATTCTTTAAGTGCTCCAACATTGGGATCGATACTCATGCAATTGTCGTTGAGTACAATAAGAACATCAGTATCCGCAACACCAGCATGATTAAGAGCCTCGAATGCCATACCGGCTGTCATAGAACCATCGCCTATAATAGCAACTGCTTTCCGGTCGGTTTCACCTTTTAATTTGGAAGCCATAGCCATTCCCAGAGCAGCTGAAATCGAAGTAGAGGAATGTCCTACGCCAAAAGTGTCATATTCACTTTCGCTTCTTTTGGGAAATCCACTAAGTCCTTTGTATTTGCGGTTGGTAATAAAATTATCGCGCCGGCCGGTAAGAATTTTATGTCCATATGCCTGGTGGCCTACATCCCATACCAGCTGATCATATGGTGTTTTATATATATAATGGAGCGCTACCGTAAGTTCTACCACACCAAGGCTCGCGGCAAAGTGTCCACCATGAACGCTTACTACATCTACAATAAACTGCCTGAGCTCATCACAAACCTGGTGTAACTGCTCCTTTGGGATCTTTTTCAGATCCTCAGGATTGTCTATTGTTTGCAATAAAGGCCCGGGCATGATTTGCATGGGGATGATTTGATTTGTAAAAATATCTGATTTTCCGGCAAAAGACGAGCCATGTGAAAGGCTTAACAAACCAGAAGGAAAGAAGTTGTTGGTGAAAGCTTTGATGAATCAGAACAGGTCAGGCGTTTTCAAGCTATATTCCATTTGTAAAACTTATCTTCCACTGGTATATTATCCTGATCAGTTACGGCACTTTGGAATTAATTTTGTATGATGCAGCGAGCCATTTCATCAAGATATTGGATTTTCCAGGTGGTGGGGTGGGGGGTATGTGCGCTCATTAACCTGTTTTTTGCTTTTGTTTTTAACCAGATAGATGAAGATGGTATCCTCTTTTGCCGGGTGCTTTTCTTTATTGAAATCGGCATCATCCTGTCGCATTTCATGAGATCAACCATCAAAACCAACAACCTGCTGATCCGGCCGATCAACCAGCAGATTGTACTTTTCCTCATCCTTACATTGTTATATGCAGTTGCGATTGCACTCGCACAAAGCCTTTTTGAAAGCTATTATAAACTCATCATGAGCAAGGGTGAGGTGATGCCTTTCCACATTCTTTATTACAGGAACCTTTGGTCGGGATTCATTTTACTTTTCATCTGGAACTGTATTTATTTCATGTTCCATTATGTTGCAAAAAGCAGGAAGCAGCAGATGGATACACTGCAACTGGAAGCGCTGGTGAAGGAACTGGAATTAAAAACCATCAAGGCACACATCAACCCACATTTTATTTTCAATGCACTGAATAGCATCAGGGCACTCATAGATGAAAATCCAAAAAGAGCGCGCACTGCCATTACAGAATTGAGTAATATTCTCAGAAGCAGTCTTACCGCAGAGAAAGCAGAAACGGTAAGCCTCGGTGAAGAGCTCAAGATTGTAAAGGATTACCTCGCACTGGAAAATATGAGGTTTGAAGACAGGCTGAAAATAGAATTTGATATTGCAGATGACACTCTTGGCCAGCAGGTACCACCAATGATGTTACAAACGCTTGTGGAAAATGCCATCAAACATGGAATCAGCAAACAGATCAGGGGTGGTGTGGTAAAGATCACATCGGACAATAAGGAAAATTTTCACGAATTATCTGTTCAGAATACTGGCTACCTGAATGGGCGATCTTCTTTCAGGGGATTCGGCCTTTCGAGTACACATGACCGTTTGAATCTTTTATATGGCGATAAGGCACGCTTTGAAATCAGGCAGGTAAATAGCGACCTGGTAGAAGCAAAAGTTAAGATACCACTCTCCTTAAATTAAAATACATGAAGGCAATTATTATTGATGACGAACGCCTGGCACGAACCGAGTTAAGGAAATTGTTACAGGATTTCCCTGAAATTGAAATCGTGGATGAAGCTTCTAATGCAGACGAAGGAATTCAGAAAATTGAAAATCACAACCCCGACCTTGTCTTTCTCGACATACAGATGCCAGGCAAGACTGGCTTTGACATGCTGTCTGAACTTGACCATGCACCACAGGTAATATTTACAACAGCATATGATGAATATGCTTTGAAAGCATTTGAAGTAAATGCATTGGATTACCTGTTAAAACCTGTTGAACCCCGCAGGCTGGCCGACGCAGTTGAAAAATTGCGCAGGTCAGGTGGATCAGTTGCAATAGATAGAAGTGTTCATACAGAAAATAATAGTATCCTTGGTGAAAACGACCAGGTATTTGTAAAAGATGGTGAACGATGCTGGTTTGTGAAATTATCGGATGTCCGCCTTTTTGAAAGCGTTGGGAATTATGCAAAAGTTTTTTTCGGAAGTAACAAACCACTCATATTGAAATCTCTGAATGCGCTGGAAGAAAGACTTGATGATAAAGTTTTTTTCAGGGCTAACAGGAAACATATTGTCAATCTCAGAATGATTGAAAAAATAGAGCCGTATTTCAATGGGGGCCTGCTGCTGGAACTCAAGGGAGGCGAAAAAATTGAAGTCAGCCGTCGTCAGACAGTGAAGTTTAAGGAGATGATGAGCCTGTGAGAATAACGAATAACGAATATCGAATAACGAATTTTAGAACCTGTAGATATTTGCCACCGGCAAATATGGTTTACGTAATATAAAACTGTAACTATTTGCCATCGGCAAATACCGAAAAGGTAAACTATACATAATTGCCACAGGCAATATTAACCTGCCTAGAGCTATTTGCCATCGGCAAATACCATTGCGTACTAAGTATTGTAACGATTTGCGATCGCAAATACTATCTCCACATATGTCTAGAGATATCCCTATTGGCAAATACCACTGTCTGATATCTCCTGGATCTATCGCTATCGGTAAATTCCAAATTGCCCGATATCTCCTGCATCTATCCCTATCGGCAAATACCGCATTTCATGATATCTCCTGCATCAATCCCTATTGGCAAATACCGGGTTGCGAAGCAAATATTTGCCTGTGCCGCGTGCAGTTAATGTCAGACAAATAAAAAAGTTTCCCTGCACGATTATTGTTGTAGTTCATTAAAGTATCATTGCACCTATGAAAAAGATTTTGCCTTTTATCCTTTTGGTTTTTGTAGTATCTACAGCTCTGGCACAGAAGCAGGACGTTATCAATGCCAGGCAGGTCAGCCGGATTGAAAATGTTCTTGCATCCGACCAGATGCGCGGAAGAAAATCGGGTACGCCCGATATTGATGTTGCAGCAAAATTTATTGCAGATGAATTTAAGAAAGCCGGCTTGCAGCCACTGCAGGGAAATAGTTTTTTCCAGGAATTCAGCATGGTAAGATCAAAGCAGGTTGAAGTAAAAGGAGAAATAAATGATACAGATCTGGATGTTCAGAATATTATTGTAGTTACATCGCAGCCAGAAATGAAGGTGGATGAAAAATCTGGTTTTGACATACAATATATTCAGCCCGGAGATAATATGCTGTTAAAAGCAAGATCAGTTATCAGGTCTGACAGAAACACAGTTGTTTTTGTGGATACCAGTTTTTCAAAAAGCTTTCCGCGGCTGTCAAATTTCAGGAACAATCTTTTCAAATCCAATACAGGAACTGTATTTATCCTGGGTATTTATCAGCCAAAGGAATTCAAGATCAAATCGGAGCAGACAATTGAAGAAACTAAATATACCAATGTGGTGGGTATGCTTCCCGGCAAAGGAAGAAAAAATGAAAACGTAATTTTTTCTGCACATTACGACCACCTCGGCATTGCACGTCAGCCGATGAATGGCGACAGCATTTATAATGGCGCGAATGATGATGCCGCAGGAACTACAGCTGTTATTCTTCTTGCTAACTATTTTAAAAAACTGCACCATAATGAACGTACGCTTGTATTTGCAGCTTTTACAGCGGAAGAAGTTGGCGGATTTGGTTCACAATATTTCAGCAAACAATTTAATCCGCAGCAGGTGATGGCAATGTTCAATATTGAAATGATCGGAACAGAAAGTAAATGGGGGAAGAATTCTGCATATATCACAGGATATGATAAAACCAATATGGGGGAAATACTTCAAAAAAACCTGCAGGGATCCTCATTTACATTTTATCCCGACCCATATACAAAAGAAAATCTGTTTTACAGGTCCGATAATGCAACACTGGCCCGGCAGGGTGTACCTGCACATACCATTTCTACTGCTAAAATGGAAAATGAACCTAATTATCACAAAGTGACTGATGAAGTAAGTACACTTGATTTTGAAAATATGGCTGCTATCATCCGTGCTATTGCCATTAGTTCGCGAAGTATCATAAGTGGAATGGATACGCCTTCGAGGGTGAAGCCTGAAACACTTAATCAATGATGAAAGTCAGGCTGGGATTATCTATTTGTTTCTGCTGCTTTTTAATGGAATTTTCTTTTTGCCAGGCAGATACCATTTCAAAGGATGAAGTAAAACGGATCATTAGTTTTCTTGCTTCGGACAGGATGAAGGGACGGGGAAATTTTACGGCTGA
>JBJMLW010000140.1:0-5187 GCA_045805105.1 Flavisolibacter sp.
GGCTAAAGAAGTGGTAGAATGCATCCGCCTGCTGCCGATTGGCTATCGTACTGTTCTCAATCTTTATGCAATTGAGGGATTTTCTCACAAGGAAATCGCATCAATGTTAGATATCGAAGAAAGTACGAGCAGAAGCCAGTATACACGATCCAAGGCCATGCTTGAAGACATTCTTGTAAGAAAACATATTCTGTATAAACCGAAGGAAGTTTTGGTTGCCGCAGGCAGCTGATTCCCGCGCCCACAATATGACTGATTATGATGAGAAATTTATCAAATGAAAACTTTGAGCGGTTCCTTCGACAAAATGCCGATGGTTTGCATATGCAGCCTTCGCATAAAGTCTGGAAAGGAGTTTCCGGTTACCTGAACCGGCGCAGATGGAGATTCGGGATTTTTGTTGGAGTTGCATTACTCGTTACAACAGGAATGGGTTATTATTATACCAATTCGCAGGACATTAATACCAACTCACGTCAACAGAGCTCATTGGTAAAAGATCCGGCTCACGCAGGTTCGTTGAACTCAATTGCTTTTGATCAAAAGAAAAATCAATTCGCTGTACAATCCGGAACTCCGGCATTATCTGAGTCAGTAAGGAAACATACAACCGCAAATGAAAATTTAAACAATAATCTTCCGGATTATACTTCAGTAGCTATTGCCGATCAGGTGCAAAACACTTCTGATAATTCGTTTACACCTACAGTAGTTGATGAATATCCGCAGGCAAATTCTACTGAACAAAAAACTTTTACTGAATCAGTAATGAAACAGGCGAAAGATCCTCAGACGATTGAAAGCGTGATGAATGCTTACAATCGCAGGGTGAGCAATGGACGATTCGGATTGCAACTTTACTTTACACCAACAGTGAGCTATCGTAAATTAAATGATAACAATATCGATAATGTTGTAATACACAAACCCGACTTTGGATTTGAAATGGGCATTGCCGCCAAATACAAGGTGGGTAGAAATGTAAAACTTCGTGGTGGGGTACAGTTTAATGTTAACCGGTACGACATTAAAACATATAATTCTACAACACAGATGGCAACCTTCCGGTTGACCAACCGGTTTGGTTTTGATTCTGTAAATACAGTTACCAACTATAATAATTTCAGTGGTTATAAATCAAACTGGCTCGAAAACTTTTTTTTCCAGGTTTCAGCACCAATTGGTTTAGAAATAAGACTAAAGGGTGATGACAGAACCCAGTTTGGTGTGGCGTCTACCATTCAGCCCACATATATTCTTGGAGACAGGGCTTACCTGATTTCATCTGATTATAAAAATTACGCAGAAGTTCCACGCCTCATCCGCCGCTGGAACCTGAATACAAGTTTTGAAACATTTGTGGCCTATTCAACTGGTCGTCTGAAATGGCAGGCAGGACCGCAGATCCGTTACCAGATCCTGTCGAGCTATTTAACAAAATATCCTGTAAAGGAAAATTTATTTGACTATGGCCTGAAAATAGGCGTATCGCTAAACAACCGCTAATAGTGAACTAATTGCTTAGCGACCCTGCAACAATCTTTGCAGGGTTTCGTTTTATACGGAACTGTAATTTTATCCCATGAACAGACTAATCATACTTATTTTCCCCCTGATCCTTTTTGGTTGCCACAACAAAAAACGCGACAGCTCAAAGGCCTACTTTTCCGTTGTAGAATTTTTACAGGGAGAAGCAAGTAAGATGGATACTTCACATTATACCGTCACTAAAATTGAAACATTGAACGGCGTATCGGATACCGTAATCATTCCAAAAAAGGATTTCCGGAAATATGCTGAAGATTTTCTGACGCTACCTGACATTGGTTCAGATGACAAACACGACAAATATGAAGAATCCAACACTTATGATGATGATTTGAAAAGTGTTCTTTTAAATTATATTCCAAAGGATGACAAGGAAGAAATAAGAAGACAAACCATAATTCTTCAACCAAATGAAGTGGGTAATTCAGAAGTAAAAACGATACTGGTTAACCGCATCATGGCAGGTAAGGATTCAACGGTTGAAAAAGACCTGATCTGGCATGTAGGCCATCGATTCCAGGCTGTAACAAAAACAACCCGGGGCAATGAACCGGAAACAATAAGAACGCGCGTGATTTCATGGCAGTGATCATGCAGGAACAAGAAAATGACCCAACAAGAATTTCAGGAAGTTGCAGTATCACTACCGGGGTTACCGGGCATATACAAGTATTTCGATGATAGCGGTTCCCTGTTGTATGTGGGAAAAGCAAAGAACATCCGAAAAAGGGTTGGATCGTATTTTAATAAAACCCTTTCCAGCTATAAAACCCACGAGCTGGTTAAACGTATCAGGAAAATCGAATTCACTATTGTCAATTCCGAACAGGATGCCTTTTTGCTGGAAAATTCACTGATCAAACAATTCCAGCCCATTTTTAATATTAACCTGAAAGACGACAAGACCTATCCGTACATCGTTATCAGGAATGAACACTTTCCAAGAATCTATTTAACACGCCAGAAGATCGAAGACGGTTCACAGTATTTCGGACCTTATACATCAGTAGGAAAAGTGAGGGAGCTTCTGAACTTCATCAAGCAGACAATTCCTATGCGAACATGTCCGCTTAACCTGACACAGAAAAATATTGAAAAAGGAAAGTTCAGGGTCTGTCTTGAATATCATCTTGGAAATTGTAAAGGACCTTGTGAGGCTAAGCAAAGCGAAGAAGACTACGATCAGAATATTTCCCAGATCAAAAACCTGTTACGTGGAAATCTAAGTCCTGTCATGCAACACTTCAGATCACAAATGAAACAGCATGCAGAAAATCTTGAGTTTGAAAAAGCAGAACTCACAAGAAAAAAAATTGGTTACCTGGAAAATTACCAGTCCCGTTCCATAGTTGTAAATACATCTTTAAGCGACGTAGATGTATTTACCATTCAAAAGGAAAAAGATACAGCGTATGTGAATTACCTGATGGTTCAGCATGGTGCCATAATCCAGACCAAAACAATTCAGGTGGAAACCCACCTTGATGAAACCATAGAAGAAACGCTTGCTTTCACCATCGGACAACTGAGAACAACATTCAATAGTGAAGCAAAGGAAATTATTGTTCCTTTTGAAATTACCTATGATGAACCTGGCATTATTGTAACCATTCCGAAAGGAGGAGATAAAAAGAAACTGGTTGATCTTTCACAGAAGAATGTTCAGTATTTCATTGATAATTTAAAAGTAAAGGAACGACTGAAACTGGGTGTGAGAAATGCAGATAAATACAACATTCTTCTGCAGATGAAAGAAGACCTGAAACTTACAGGAGTTCCTGTTCACATTGAATGTTTCGATAACTCAAATTTCCAGGGAGCTTATCCGGTTTCAGCAATGGTATGTTTCAGAAATGGTGAACCAAGTAAGAAGGATTACAGGCATTTTAACGTGAAAACTGTTGAAGGCATCAACGATTTTGCCACGATGAAGGAAGCTGTTTTTCGCCGATACAGGCGTCTTAAGGAAGATGCTGAACCATTCCCGCAACTGGTGATTATTGATGGTGGAAAGGGACAACTGAGCGCTGCAGATGAAGCCATTACCGAACTTGAACTGAGAGGACAAATGACACTGATCGGTTTGGCAAAAAATGAAGAAGAAATCTTTTTTGTTGGTGATCAACAGTCACTCAAACTGCCTTACGACAGTGAAAGCCATAAATTAATCAGGCGCATCCGCGATGAAGTGCACCGGTTCGGCATCAACTTTCACCGCAACAAACGCAGCAAAGGCACATTCAAAAATTCATTGGAGGATATCAGGGGTATTGGTGCCAGTACAGCAAACCTGCTTTTAAAAACATTCAGATCAGTAAAGAATATAAAAGAACAAACTGAAGAAGACCTGGCAAAACTTATTGGAAATTCAAAGGCCAGGATAGTGAAGGGGTATTTTGAAAGTGGTAAAGAGGAAAGTAGTGAAGTGTGAAGAATGGCTGCGCGTTACTCGCTGCACGCTTTGCGACTTTAAAGCAACCATTCATTGCATGAGCGGTAGTCTGTAATAGGTAAATTGTAAGTAACGGTTGGCTGCCTGCGTAACCTGTGGCATCTTCTTTCTTAATCTGCAATTACTTCTACGAAATCCAGGTATTCTATCTGCGTAATCCGCGCTAAAAAGAAAAGGGGCCGGAATGGAAATTCAGCCCCGTTTTTAAAATCCAATATCCTATGAAAAACCGAGATAAAAATACTACTATTTAAGTGATATCCTATACGTAGTTTCCACATTTTCCAAAAATTATTTAAAGGCAAACCATTAATAAAAAAAAATCCCTCTGGCATAACCGGAAGGATTTTATATGTAATGTTTTATTTTTTTAATACGACCAGAGATCCTGTTCGTAATTAAAGATGCGGTCTTTGATGTTATCACCTTCCAGCAATTGCAGGATCGGATCCTTGATCATGTTCTTAATAGTCTTCAATCCGGCATTATCAAGGGTTGATTTCACGATATAGCTGCTGAACATGCGGCTTTCAAACAATTCTTCCCATGTCATACGACTTGCACCCATATTCTTTGGATTGTACACATCGTACCTGGCAAGTGTTGGGCGCAGATCCGGATAATATATCCAGAACATCGGCGACTGACCTCTTTCAACTGTAGTTCCCTCAATATACTCTGTCTTTAAAGGACAGATAGCATTAATGCGGCAGAACATACGGCTGGCTTCACGGTCAAATACCCATTCTTCCTTGATCCTGATCTTCATCACCGATTTCGCATTAAAAGTTTTAGGAGTAACCACTCTTTCTACAATCTTGGAAGGGTCATTGATATCTGTAACATTGGTAGTGTCAGCACCGGCACCACCCATTTTTTCCTGAACCTGTGCAATGGTAAGAGGCTTGGTAAAACGTTCATCTTCAAAAGCCATTACCTCTCCCCTTTTTACAGCATTCAGCAGGATACTGATAAAGCGCTGGTCACCATTATCCTCTTTATTATCGTAACGGAAAACCTGGTTCATTTTTTCACGCAGGTCAAGCTCTCTCCATACTTTTTCAGCATAAAGGGCATCATCATAACGAAGGTGCTCATAAGCCAAAGGTGTTCTCTGGTTCATGATCTCGCTCCGTGTTTCAAATGCTCCATCAGGACGCATACCTTTTGTTGAACCGGTATCGTTA
>JBJMLW010000141.1:0-2745 GCA_045805105.1 Flavisolibacter sp.
AAAGGAGAAACATAGGCAGCACCGGCTTTGGCAGCCAAAATAGCCTGGCCAGCTGAGAAAATAAGTGTACAGTTTGTGCGGATGCCATTATCTGTAAACCACTTGATGGCTTTAACACCGTCCCTGATCATTGGCACTTTCACCACGATATTCGGATGAATAGCGGCGAGTTTTTTACCTTCTTCAACAATATCATTGAAATTAGTAGATAATACTTCTGCACTGATATCGCCATCTACGATCTCACAAATGGTTTTATAGTGCTTATAGATCGCTTCCTGTCCGCTGATACCTTCTTTAGCCATCAACGATGGATTGGTGGTAACGCCGTCAAGAATTCCCAGTTCATTAGCTTCTTTGATTTGATTGAGATTGGCAGTATCAATGAAAAATTTCATAAATGATAAAATTTGATTGCAAATATAACCCAATCCAGTCGGGAGTCGATAGTCGTTAGTCTATAGTCAGTTCGTAGTTCGAAATATATTTAACCTTCTTTAATAATTCAATTCATTTAAAATCTCTTAGAATGGGAAGCTAAGATTTCAGATTATTGCTAAATGGTGTTTTTGAACAAGATACCTGGTTAACAGGCATAAAAAAAGCCCCAAAAGGAGCAAATAAAAAAAGGCAGGCTACTTACATCGCACCGCTACAACCGCCTACCCTTGCTACCTTCCGGTCCTGGAGGAGTTCAGCAGGAGCTGGCCGTATAAGACCTGCCGGTACAAAGATAGGGGGAAATAGAAATGAAAATGCAAAAGGTAAAATTGAAAATGTAAAAAAAGTGAGCAATGATCCTGTTCATACAAATCTGAGATCAAAAATCTGTTTTTGTCTTTCAAACTGTTAATCTTCATAAGCAGAAACTAATGAACAAACATACTGGCCCCGAAGCTTCGGGATCTCTCATAAATTCCTAGATCCCCAAATCCGGGTTCTGACTTCAGGTTCTACCGCTGAAATATTGAATTTATCGCCGCATATCCAATCACCTCATCTGACCGGGAACCGAAGGGTCGGTAGTAGACCAGAACAACATACCGGTTTTCCGTAGCCCAGTAATTGCCTTCGGTCACACTCATGTCGGGATACCCTTTGCCAGCCGAGGGCTGGGTCACATAGAGATAATTGTAATATCCTTGTTTCAAAAGAAGGTTTTTTTCATAGACGCCTTTATCCTGGTTAAATGTCATTCTTCCAGAAGTGTCGGCACCAAAGTTGGTCATTTCCCCGAAAATATACATGTCGCTGCCTTCCAGCGGACGATTGTTAGGTGGTGTGAACGAGAAATGGACCCAGGCATAATCGCCCTGCCAGAAGGGGTTTATAGATTCAAGCGTAGTTATGGTATAACTACCATTCAGGTCATTGTAATATATATATGGCTGATCACCTCTCGTCTTTTCAGGAATGACCGTAATAAAACTGGTATCCCCTCTTGAACTCATTGTCTGCATCCTGTCACTTTTTAGCCGCAGACTTCGAAGATCAATCCACCGGAATTCCTTACCTGCAGGCATTGTTGTCACCATTTCGTCATTATATTCAAAATAATTGCCTCTGTAAATATTTGGCCTGTCAAGAAACAGTGATGTCTGCCAGTTGTTATTCTGTAAAACCACCACTTTCAGATCGCCAGGATTCAATACCTGGATCTGATTATTGGTCTGAACACTGATTAGCAGTTTCTGGGAGGTGTTGAAGTACTTCGCATTAAATGGCTGCTGCACCTGGGCAGCCACAACCGTTTGAGTGTTAATCACCACAAAACGTTTGGTAAAAACCACCTTTGAAGTGTCAT
Organism: Flavisolibacter sp.; assembly: GCA_045805105.1. GTDB lineage: Bacteria > Bacteroidota > Bacteroidia > Chitinophagales > Chitinophagaceae > Flavisolibacter. The sequence goes on from JBJMLW010000141.1 coordinate 1,805, forward strand.
TATCCAAGAAAACCTTCAGCAGGTAATTTCCTGACTTTGAAGGGTAGGAATTTCTGTCCGGTATCGTAGCCTGATAATGCACATATCGAACAAAAGCCAGAGAGGAATTGCGGTATGTAGAAATTTTAGTGTTTTCAAAACCCTTGATATACTCAAAAGAGTGTAAAATAGTAGGTGTCCAGTCGGCATTGCAAAGCTGGAATGTGTAATAGTAATTTTTGATCCGGTTGCTTAAATCATCAAAATCCAGTTCCATTGCATCACCGCCATTCAGCGCAATTATGGGTAATGAGGTTTGATCTCCTACCTTATACAGTTTTGCAGTAGCGATATCCTTCGAATAATACTGCTGTGTGCATGCATTATGAGAAAAAGCAAGCAAAAAGAATATAAAAAACAAAACAGATAAACACTTCATTAGAATTTAAAAATAATGTTTTTAAAAACGAGTTTCTATTTTTGATACAGACAACTGATGTTAAAAGTTCTGAATTTATCAGTTGCAAACGAATGGATCATAATTAATTATCGTGGATATTTCTTCATTCATAGCCAACCGCATTGCTTTTAATCAGCAGAAATCATTTTCAAGATTTATAATACGTCTATCCATTACCGCCACGGCCATCAGCGTTGCAGTAATGATCATTACGCTTTCTTTTGTTAACGGTTTCCAGGAAACGGTTAGCCAGAAAGTATTCAGCTTCTGGGGGCATATACGGGTGGGCGCCCGTCAGCCAATGAAGGCGTCTATTGCTGAAGAAGAACCGGTTGAAGCCAATGATTCACTGGTCAGGAACATCAAAAAAATTCCACAGGTTCAGTCCGTCCATCCTTTTGCAACGAAATACGCCATCTTGAAAACTCCAGAGGAGATGGAAGGAGTTTTGCTGAAGGGTCTTGACTCCACTTATGATTTCGGGCATTTAAAATCCTTCATG
>JBJMLW010000142.1:0-2336 GCA_045805105.1 Flavisolibacter sp.
CTCTATTTTTTTTAAGTCTTCGATAGAAAGCTTTTGATATTCTTTTTTTGGGAATATATGATACGCCATCAAAGGTGTACCGCCAGCATTGATTTCAAGGTTAAAATATCGTTCGGGCAAGCTGGTATCAGGAGCAAAAAAGAATTCAACACAGGCATCAGTGGAGACCGGTCCATTGTAATCTTCCGTGATGCTTCTGATAAAACAATCTTTCACTTTGAAAATCACATAAAGGTTATTTTCATCATACATCATCTTTACGAATGCTGAAGGTTGAAAGGGAGGTACCTGCCCCATAAAATTGGTTATTTCTATGACTTTTGAAGTGCGCCATTGCCGTTTGTCCCAATTTCCATCTATAGACATTGGCTTTTTTAATTTTTTCACCTTATATACAGGTCGGACCTGCTGAGAAATCCCTGACAATGCAGCAATTATCAAAAAAAATATTAGAAAGATCGGTGTTTTCATTTTAATTGAGCTTAGTTGACTTTTCAGTTACCCGAATAATTAATTCATGGGCAGCATGTACCATTACCTGTTCGCATTCAGGCGCAAATGGACTTCCATTTACCGCATAGCCTTGTTCCAGGTATTCTGCGGCTGTAGGGAGATAACCCCCAAAATCACCAGCAACACCAAGTATAAAAGTATTCTTATAAGGAGATTGCTGCTTGACTTCCAGACCAATTTCTGTAAATACTTCACTGGGAAAAGTTACAAATACAGTATTACCCAGCCGGATTGCCTGCATCGGCATCAAAATAGGCGCCGGGTTGGGATGGTTTTCGATCCATTGTGATTTACTTACTGCTTGGTTGGCAAGCCATAGATCCACCTTATAGGTATCAAGGGTACGAGGCCCTATGGAAATACCCAGCTGCTTTTCTTTTTCAGCGAGTTTTGTCTGTGCTTCCTTTTGCCAGCTCAGTGCTTGTGCATGTGTATATGGGAAAGTCGTCCTTCTCGGAAAAGAAAAATGATCATAGGTTGATTGTACCTGGAGATCCCCGGAAGTTTGAATCGAAGGCAATAGCTTCAGTACGGCATCTGTCATGATCCGCCCTTTTTTCTCTGCGAAATCAAATGTCCGTAAACCATTCATGTCAGCACCAACAGCAGATAACTCTGCCTGATAACCTACTTTAGCATCTCCCTGGGCAGACTGAAAATACCCTACCATCACATTCGCTCCTATCTGATCTTTAATTCCTTTGATTGCGTAATAAGGCCAGTCTTCTGTAAACAGCAGGTTGTGAAGGTCAAGTGCAGAGGGATGACAACCGAAATTAAAAAACACGCCCATTAGCTTCCCTTGCGCATCTTCGATCTTAATGACGGCAGCTTCGGGATCAACCGGTATACCTCCATGGTTCATGCGCCTGTCATTGTATGCAAGCCCGAATATCTCTGTTGAACCAAAACCGATCTTTCCCGGAACACGGTGCTTCCATGCCTGAACGGCGCTTTCTACACAACGTGCAATAAAAAATCTGGCATAGCTGCTATCAGGGTTTCCTATTACAGGACCAGAATGTGTATGCGTTGAAGAAATTGCAACACTCTTAAATGGAATCCCTGTTTGAGTCTGAACCCCTGTACGGATCTTATCAATGATTTCTTCGCTGACATTTACTACCGCAACAGACATAAGCACAACAGAAGCGCCACCTTCTCCCTCAACTACTATACTGCGTGCATATAACTGATCGTGAACACCCGTAGAAGTATTTTTGCCCCGGTCATATCCTGCCATTGGAAATCCTACAGGATTGGGAGGTGTGATCATGGCTTCTCCTACGCCTACTTTAATTTTTGGTGCTGCACCCTTTGAAGTCCCTGATATCTGGGCACATCCCAATACGCTGCCGAAAGCAATGATTATAATAAGCCAGAAGCTTGTTTTCTTCCGGTTAAAAACTTCCATATTCATGATTTAATATTTAAATCTGTTCATTTCATTACACTTGCTGTTTCGTCATATTGAATGGCGAGTTCATGCCTTCCCTGCGTAAATTTCAGAGACATAGTTTTCTTAACCGGATCATACTGCCATTGATGCAAGACTTTGCCATCTAATAAAACACTTTTAGGCTTTTCTGCGGATGAAAAAATGATATCTGAACTCTTATCACCCTGAGCTTCTACGTTCATACCAGTATGAAGAAACGCCATGGCTATTGTAAGAGGCTCCTCACTTTGAACAGATATTGCATTTGTTGAAAAATGGGATCCTTCAAAATAGACGGTCTGAATAAGTCCTGCACCTGTTGTGGAAACTGTAAAGTTCTTTGCATCGGTTGTATATCCTTCTATTGTCGAAGGGCCCGAAGCTC
>JBJMLW010000143.1:0-2537 GCA_045805105.1 Flavisolibacter sp.
CTTTGCGCACGACAATATTTCAATACTGCTGCACCCGAAGAATCAGGATTAAGAAATGATATTAATTCACTCTGGAATGCTGTTGAATGGAACTGGTTCAGAAAAAGTAATGAAAATGTTCTGTACTGGCACTGGAGTCCTGACTATAACTGGGATATGAATATGCCGATTCGTGGTTGGAATGAATGCCTGATCACTTATGTACTTGCCGCTTCTTCAACAACGTATGCCATTCCTAAAATTGTTTACGACAATGGATTCGCACAGAATGGTACCATGAAGAATAACAATAGTTACTATGGTTACCAGTTACCACTCGGTCCGCCGTACGGAGGACCATTGTTCTTTTCACATTATTCTTTTCTTGGGATCAATCCCTTTTCATTAACCGATGCCTATGCCGATTACCAGAAGCAGGTGATCAACCATACACGTATCAATTATGAATATTGCAAGGCCAACCCGAAAGGCTATTATGGTTACAGCGACCAAAGCTGGGGCCTTACAGCAAGCGATATTCCCAATGGATATACTGCCAGTTCGCCAACAAATGATGTGGGCGTGATTGCGCCGACGGCTGCGCTTTCATCTTTCCCATATACACCAGCGGAATCAATGAAAGCATTAAAATTTTTTTATTACAAACTGGGGGATAAACTTTGGGGACCTTATGGCTTTTATGATGCATTCAATCTGCAAGACCAATGGTTTGCCAATTCCTATCTTGCCATAGACCAGGGACCAATTGTTGTGATGATAGAAAATTACAGGTCCGGTTTGTTATGGAATCTTTTCATGAGTTGTCCTGAAGTAAAATCAGGCATGCAAACACTGGGATTTCATAGTCCTTACCTATGATGAACCAAAAAAATAAATTGCTGATGAAGAAAATAATTTTCCTTCTTTTCATTGTACCAGTCTTAGCTTACGCACAGAATAATTCTGCACCACATGTATCGCGACCATTAAACCTTTCAGATTCTGCATTGCTTGACATTGTTCAAAAGCAAACGTTTACTTATTTCTGGGATTTTGCACACCCGGTAAGCGGTATGGCCAGAGAAAGAAGTAATGTAGCTTTCAATTACGGGAATGAAGTGGTGACAACAGGCGGAACGGGCTTTGGGATCATGGCTGTTATCGTTGCCGCTGAACGGGGTTGGATCAAGCGTGATTCAGCAGCGCGGCACTTGTTGAAGATGGTGAACTTTTTATTGAAAGCGAATTCCTACCATGGAGTTTTCCCGCACTGGATGAATGGTGAAACCGGTAAGACCATTCCATTCAGCCGCAAGGATGATGGTGCCGACCTGGTTGAAACTTCTTACCTGTTTGAAGGCCTGCTGTGTGCACGACAGTATTTCAACCGCGATGACAGGACGGAAAGAGATCTGCGTAACCGCATCGGGTGGATGTGGAACGACATTGAATGGAGCTGGTTTACAAAAGGCGGAGAGGAAGTTTTATACTGGCACTGGAGTCCGAATAACGGATGGTCGATGAACTTTCCTATCAGAGGATTCAATGAATGTCTCATTACTTATATTCTTGCTGCATCAGCGGAAAGATATGCTGTTGGTCCGGAAGTGTATCACAGGGGATGGGCACAAAGTAATTTCTTTAAAAACGGAAAAAGTTTTTATGGTATTACGTTACCATTGGGATTTGATTACGGAGGACCCTTATTTTTTAGTCAGTATACTTTCATGGCACTCGACCCGCGCGGACTGAAAGATAATTATGCAGACTACTGGGAGCAGAACAGGAATCACACACTGATCAACCGGGCTTATTGTTTGGATAATCCAAAAAAATGGAAGGGCTATGGAGAAAACTGCTGGGGGTTAACTGCCAGCGACAGCTATGTAGGTTATGCAGCACATTCGCCAACAGAAGATCTTGGCGTCATCTCTCCCACTGCTGCTCTTTCTGCTTTTCCTTACACACCTGAATATTCCATGAAGGCACTCAAACATTTTTACAACGACCTTGGTGATAAGATATGGGGTCAGTATGGTTTTGTTGATGGCTTCAGTGAGTCGAAGAACTGGTATGCTACTTCGTACCTCGCCATTGATGAAGGACCTATTGTTGTGATGATTGAAAACTACAGAAGTGGGTTGATATGGAAATTGTTTATGAGTTGTCCCGAAGTGCAGAAGGGTTTGCAGAAGCTGGGATTTAAGAAGACGTGAATCGTCAATCGTCAATCGTGAAACGTCAAACGTGAAATGGAAACCTGCCTGCCGGCAGGGGAATGAACTAACGTCATCCCGATTTCATCGGGACGCAATGGTAACGCAAGGGGCGCAAGAGAGAACAACTTTTATTCTTTCGGTTATTTTATTTGAAAACGTGGTATAGGCTGTTAATGATTCTTTTTATTCCGTCTTTCATATGTACGCAGTTGAAGTTTAGCAACATTCCCGGTCTTAAGTTTAATAAACGCAGGTAGGTAAGTATTGCAAAGTGAATTTATCCATGATGCATGTGTAAAAACTTTCAGACTGAAACATGTATCAAATTGCGCCCTTCGC
>JBJMLW010000144.1:0-4347 GCA_045805105.1 Flavisolibacter sp.
GTTATAGTAATTATCCAGCGACGCTGTCCATGAGGCAGAATTCTTACCAAACCAGTATCCTGCAGCAACTTTTACACCATTTGCATCAGGCAAAGAATCGGGAGCATCTACAGGGTGAACATCCGGTGGTGCATTCCAGAAATATACATCACTCAGGCTTCCACCTGGAAACCTGATGACATTCGGTTTTAAATTAGTAAGATGGTTTATCAGAACAGGTTCTGACACGAACTGGCTCATCCAGATATTTGCATTCTGTCCGTATACTGATTTTGGAATTTTTGTAATAATGTTTGCTGCATCAATGGTTACAAATGCAGTAATCGGGGTTGATGGATAAACAGTATCTGCATAGTTTGGAATGGTAAAATTCCGTGCTTCCCAATCGTTAAGAAAAAAACCGATCGTGTTCGCCACTTCAGGATCCTTTGGCGTAACATTTCCTCCTCCACCCGTTGTTCCTCCATCAGTAGTTGCAGAATTCTTATGGCAGGAAGACATCACTGCAATGAACATGGTCACAAGAAGATAAGCTTTCATTTTAGAATTTTATTTGTCAACTGTATTGAAATTTGTTCACCCGAATAATTTAAAGAATATTGATAACTGTCAAATTGGAGTGACGATACGCTATCGTGTTTCATTAAACTGATTTTGAAAAAATGCTGAACCGGCGCTGAATAATTTCCCTTTACTTTTTCAATGGTAAGCGTTTTTGCTGCTTCATTATAAAGAATGGGAATAATGCGGCTCTTACCATTTTCATAATCATTTGTGATGCCATCATCTTCATACAAATCAAACATGGCATTTTTACCGGCATAAATAAATAGACTCACCGTGTCTGCAGGTTTTTCCGAAGTATATTTCATGTCAGGTCCGAACGGGATGATGGACCCTTCTTTTACAAAAACAGGAATGTGTTCAAGATCGGCAGATGCAGAAATGACCTGGCCGCCCTTATAGAATTTACCGGTATATAAATCATACCATCCCTGTCCCGTGGGCAGATAAACTTTTCTTGAACGTGCTCCATATGTTGTTACAGGGTTTATAAGAAGTGATGGCCCGAAAAGGTACTGGTCATTGATGGAATAAACTTTTTTATCATTTGCAAAATCCATTATAAGTCCGCGCATCAAAGTATAGTCCTTCTGGTAAACTTCACCTGCAAGCGAATACAGATAAGGCATCAAGCGGTAACGTAGCTTGTTGTAAAATAAAATGCTTTCATAAGCACTGTCACCTGGTGATGAAATATTATAAATCTCCCTGTATGGAAATTGACCGTGCGCTCTGAACAATGGACAGAAGGCACCAAACTGGTACCACCTTGTCTGCAATTCCTTCCACTCTTTCAATTGTTCACCTTTAGCATTTTCATACCTGTGTTCAACTGCAAATCCACCAATATCCATCGTCCACCACGGAATGCCGGACATGGAAAAATTGACACCTGCAGACACCTGGTTTTTCATATCCTCCCAGCGTGAACCGATATCACCACTCCACACTGCGGCGCCGTAACGCTGCAGCCCACCATAAGCAGAACGTGTAAGAATAAATGATCTCTTTGAATTATCTGCAGATCGTAACCCTTCATAAATGGTTTTTGCATTTACTAAAGGATAAGCATTGAAAAATAAATCTGCCGAACCTATGGCATTCGGATACATCAAATGCTTTCGTTGTTCAACCGAAAGATTGGAATGAATGTCCGGTTCGGGTGCATCCATCCACCAGGCGTCAACGCCTTTTGAGTAAAGATTATCTTTAACCAACTGCCAGAAAAACTTACCAGCTTCGGGGTTGAATGCATCATAAAAAGTGGATACATATCCGAGCCAGTCCTTCCTGTTCTCTTCAATATTTTTAGTAAGCAGCCATCCCTTTTCATTCAACAGGTTGAAATTTTTTATGCCTTTGTAAAACTTGGGCCACACAGAGATCATGAGGTGTGCCTTGTAAAAACGATGAAGAGAATCGATCATTCCTGCAGGATCAGGAAACCTTGTTGTATCAAACTGCTGGCTTCCCCATTGGTCGGGCTTCCAGTACTGCCAGTCGAGAACAATATTATCCAGTGGAATATTTTTTTCACGAAAGCTTCGAACAGTTGACATCACTTCCTGTTGTGTTTTATACCGTTCGCGGCTTTGCCAGAAACCAAGCGCCCATTTAGGAACCATTGGCGCTTTCCCTGTTAACAATCGGTATCCTGCAATTACATCATCTGCATTATGGCCTGCAATAAAATAATAATTGATATGGTGTGCAGCCTCGGATGAAAATTCAAAGATGCTGTTATCATACTTTGTTGCAGGACGCAGCCAGCTACAACTGATAAAGGATTCGCCGCCGTCTGGTATCCATTCAATTTTCACAGGATACTTTTTATTTGCTGCAAATGTAACCGGTACAATAGCTGTTGCCGGGTTCCAGCATTGACGCCACCTGTCGAGCACCAGTCGATTTCCAATCCACATTTTCAGGTATCCTCCATAACGCACTTTAAATTTATGCAGCCCTGTAAATGCCGACTGAAAAGAACCCGACCAGATTACTTTTCCCTCATTTAAAGAAAATGTTCCTGGAAATTTTGAAAGTGAAGGAAGGTCATCATAGTCAATAACTGATTCAGTTCGTTTTAAAATAACATCAGAAGAATTTTTTCGGATGTATTCTGCAGTAAGTCCTCCTTCTGCTCCTTCTGAATCATAAATTTTCAAATGATTTAATGGTTCATAATTCCGTACGTCTCCAAATTTTGAAATGGAATAATTCTCCCACAACAAACCATAATTCCTGCTCGAAAGAAGAAATGGAACTGCCACCTCGGTATTGATCTGCAGCAGGTCCACAACATCACCCTTGTAATTCATGATACCTTCCTGGTGCTGACCAAGTCCGTAAAATGCTTCACCTGATGTTGACAAGAACAATTGCTTCACCTGGTATGCTGAACCCGCGTCAATTGTTACAGGAGAAAAATGCCGGCCACCTTCATTTAATAAAATTTCTCCCTTGCTTCCCATGAAACTCACTTTGCCTGTGGTATGATTTACATGAACCTTTATTGAATCCGTATCCAGAATGATGTCATTTCCGTTTTTGTAAAACTTCCATGTTTGCACGGCGGGAGTAGCAATAACCATTAAGGAAGTGTCATGAGCTACTTCATGTTCTGTTCCGGCAATTACCTCGATAATATTTTTTGAAAATACCCTGAGGCGAACTGATCTTGTATCATTAAAAACATTTCGCTGCGGATAAACCACGATCCCGTCCTCCAGCACACTATAATTCTCCTGTGCATGGATTGCCATTGATAATAAAAGAATGAGCAGGGAAAATATGAAACGGGTAAATATCATTTTAGTTCGTACTTAACTTTTTTATCAACAGCATCAATTCTCCTGGCAACTTCAATACACGCACGGGTGTTATGGTATGGACATTTCCAGATGCCTGCCTTGTCTTCCTGATTCATTGGGGAATAATCCTCATAAACCCCCCAAACCCACTCTCCATTTTTTTTATCCTGTATATGCTGCTTTACAAATTCCCAGCTTTGAAGAGACAACCGGTAATATTTTTCTTCATCCGTTGTCTGTGCTGCGTGAAGAAAACCGATCATTGCCTCTGCCTGGGGCCACCAATGTTTTTCTTTTACAAGATGCTTTTTATTCTGATCATATTCATACCACAGTCCACCATCGTCGTCTAAACCTTCCTCCACACCTATCACCAGCTTCAGTGAAAATGCATTTACTTTTTCAAGAAGCTGATCATCACCCAGGAGTTGAGCTGCTTCCTGTACCAGCCAGGCAGCTTCAATATCATGTCCATATGAAATTCCATGCGACCTGCAATTCCATTCTTCATCAAAAAATAATTGAAGGTGGTTGCCCAGCGGAGAAAAAATATGATCAGGGAAGATATTAACCAGGTCCCTGATACGCCTTTCTAATTCTTTATCCGGCCATATTTTATAAAGATTAGCGAAACCTTCCAGTACATGAAGATGCGTATTCATTGATTTTCGTTCGTTCGCATCCTTCTCACTAAGCCGTACATCAGCAATTTCTTTCCATTCTCTTGTGAGTGCTTCAATATAGCCACCGTTATTTTCATCATAGGCGTAACGAATGATATCCTGATATAAACTGATAGCTGTTTCCCGTGCTATTTCATTTCGTGTAAGTGCATAATACTCACTCATACCATAGATGGCAAATGAAATGGCGTATACCTGCTTTTTTGTATCCCGTGGATCTCCCGTTTTATCTACTGTCCAGTATACGCCGCCATAAACCGGATCAATAAAGTATTTTACCAGAGACTGAA
>JBJMLW010000145.1:0-2860 GCA_045805105.1 Flavisolibacter sp.
CTGGTGTCCGTCTTTTGAAGTATGATAGCCACAGAAACCTTTTACATTGTTGATGGTACCACTTTTCATTTTCATTCCATTGTATTCTGGAAATGCGTAGAAATAACCAGGAAACCAATCCTGTTTGCGTGCATACTGTAAAATGGTAACCTGTGCGTGGGTCGTTACCCGGTTCAATGGCGATAGACCAGAGCCGTCAACCATATTTAGTTCTGTTGCTGCAATGCCCTTATTCTTCCAGAACTCTTTTACAATTTTTGTACCCTCTTCAGTGTTGCCCTGGTAAAACTTCTTATGCGAAAATGTTTTTAATAAAGCCTCACCATACAGATTGATGCTTTTTTTCAGGAACCAGTAATTGATGCTGTCAAATGAAGGCGAGCTGATAGAATCAAGCAACAGCATCATTTTCCTTATGGGTTTTCTCTGAAATGCAGAATCTGAATAAATTTTCACTTGTTTGCTGAATGAAATGTTTTGATTAGAAAGATAACTGGCAAGACTTAATCCAAATTGCCTTGCTGGTTGAGGAATGGAACCTGAAATCGTAAAATCTTTAACTCCTTCAGGAATAGTTCCCGTAGCGAATCCTGTTTTACTATATGGAGCAAAATAAATACAGCCATTGTCTCCACTACCTTTTCTTCCCGTACTTATAAAATTTCCCAGCATGTATTCACCTAACAGCGGGAAATTTTTTACTTCCGTAAGAGCACCCTCGGAGAAAGGTTGCAATGTGAGATCATACTGGTTCTCCTGCCAGTTGAACCCCCATGCACCGGCTCCGTAGTAATTGCCTATGTCCTGCCAAATCCAGCCATCGGGAACAGGATTGACACCAAACTGCATATCATCGATCCATATATCCCCTCTTATCCTGCCAATGTTATTTTTTTTAAGCACTTCATCGATCTTCTTAAAAACAGCAGCTTCTTTTGTTTCATTCCAGCGAAAACTACCGAGTGTAGGATCACCCTGTCCTTCAAAATATAAATTACCCAATAGCTCCTGGTTACTAATGCCGATGTCATAGCCGATGCGCGTGACATATCGGAAATCCTTTCCAAGCAACTCATATGCTGTTGCGGATGTAATGACCTTTTGTGTTGAAGCCGGCGCCAGTCCAACGGTTGAATTTTTATCAAAAACAACCTTGCCTGTTTTTGCATCGATTACGTAAAGTGAAGCCATCGAACTTGCCAGCTGGGAATCTTTTTCAAATTGTGTCCAGGCAGACTGAAGTCTTTTTGAAACTGTTTGTGCATCGATATTAGCATGCCCAATTAAAGAAGCAATCAGCAAGATTGAAAATGATCTCATCTCCGAAATTAAAGATCATAATACAATCACACAAAAGCTGACACAATCATAGCATTACCTGGCTAAATTTTCATCAGGGATCGTGTAATTCTGGATTATGTTTGCGGCTGATTGAAAGTAAATGAAAAATATAGAAGCATCTATTATAACGATCGGCGACGAATTGCTTATCGGGCAGACCATTGACACGAACAGTGCATTTATCGCGCAGGAATTAAATAGCATTGGCATTTGGGTAAAAAGAAGAATTGCTGTTGGGGATCTCACAGAGGAAATTCTAAAAGCGCTGCAACAGGAAAGTGAGGATGCTGATCTCATCATCATTACCGGCGGATTAGGACCTACAGCCGATGATATTACGAAACCGGCGCTCTGCAGTTATTTTAATTCAAAGCTTGTTACCAATGAAGAAGCACTGCAAAATGTAAAAGACATTTTTATAAAGTTGAATCGACCGCTTATTGAAAGAAATCTTCAACAGGCGGAAGTGCCGGATAACTGTATCGTACTTCCTAACCGCAGAGGAACTGCACCAGGGATGTGGTTTGAAAAAGAAAAAGTGATCTATGTATCCCTCCCGGGAGTACCAAATGAAATGAAAGGTTTGATGGTGGATAGGGTGATACCCAAATTGAAAGAAACACTGCAGCTGCCCTTTGTCGTCCATCGTACTTTGCTTACATCAGGTATTGGTGAATCTGCAATCGCCGAGATCATCTCTGATTTTGAAAACAGTCTTCCTTCTCATATCAAGCTTGCTTATCTGCCTGCATATGGAATGGTGAGGTTAAGACTTACAGCAAGATCTGCCGATGCACATGCAGAAAATGAAGTCAGTACCCTGTTTGAAAAATTGAAATTTTTAGTAACAGACTGGATGGTGGCTGATGAAGACATTAAGCTGGAACAGGCCATAAGTAAACTACTGAAAGAAAAAGGGAAAAAGCTGTCGACTGCTGAAAGTTGCACCGGGGGATTTATCGCTCACCTGATCACCTCACATGCAGGGTCATCCGAAATATTCAATGGCAGCATTGTTGCTTATGCAAATAATGTAAAGAAAGATATACTCGGTGTTCAGGCAACTACACTCGAAAGCTATGGCGCTGTAAGTGAAGAAACAGTTACAGAAATGGCCACTGCTGTTTTAAAAAAACTCAATACCGATTATTCCATCGCCACATCAGGCATTATGGGACCGGGAGGAGGAAGTAAAGAAAAACCCGCCGGAACAGTGTGGATAGCCGTGGCAAACCAGCACCAGGTGAAGGCCTCAAAACATTTTTTCAGATTTAATCGTGACCGTAATATTGAATTAACTGCAAACACTGCACTCACCCTCTTATATCGCTTTATCAAAGAGCAGGAAGCTGATTAGTGCGCTTTGCTTATTTTTGGCGCTTAGAACAGATGAGGATAGATGGTAGATGACAGAAGTCCCTGACAACCGTAGAGATCACAATTGAGCCTGGCTTTTGAGACGCTTCTATCATCTACCATCTATCATTTGACATCCTTCAATTAAACATTGCTGTATGCC
>JBJMLW010000146.1:0-3003 GCA_045805105.1 Flavisolibacter sp.
ATTATGGGATGGCAGAAGTGCAAAAAGAATTGTCAGTTATCTTCTTTCAATGAAGGACACAAAAGAAAATTCAAGGCTGAAAGCACCTTCATTATAATTACTGCCTACATTTTAAACCAGATACCGAGAAGGGATTTACCCGCGCGGTACCTGAAAATTCCATCGATGATCCTCGATGCTGGAATCATCCATTTATCCCAGAACTGTACCTGGTTCATCGAAGGATAATTTTGCCTCAGAATATATTTGTTTACTGCTACTGCAAATGTGCCAAGGGAATCAAGGTATTTAATTGAAATGGATTTCATTTCCTTTGGTATGACATCTTCAAGACTTTTCTCATCATATCTCCTGAAATGACCTATCTCCTTATCAAATGGTGTAAATAATTCCTGGTGAGCAGGAACAAGAATTACAAGCTTACCACCACTCTTCAAATATTTAACCGCATTGAATAATTCTGACTTGTCGTTTTCAATATGTTCAATTACATCAATGTACAGGATCACATCAAACATTTTACCGGGAGGAAGGTCGTTTATTGTTCCCTGGAATGCAGTACAAACTGATGGCAGTTCTTTGATTACAATTTTTTTGGAAAGAATTTCGAACATTTCTTCATCCGGTTCAAGACAGCACCATTCTTTTTGGCTTCCATCACACAACACTTTTGTTGTTGCGCCGATGCCTGCACCTACTTCAAGTACTGAACCATGGAGATGGGGCCTGATATAGTTTCCGAAATAATTTTTCCAGTTCACAGCATGCTGGAACAATTCAAGTTCATTCCCCTTGTAGTTCATTTTCATGCAGTGATCAATTAGTATAGTGTCTCACAAAAAAAAGAGGACGATTCTGTGTTTCCTTGTAAATCCTGTACACATACTCCCCGAGGATACCAATGGAGAGGAGCTGTACCGACCCGATAAAATAAATACTCAGTATGATGGAAGACCATCCAAGTGGTGCCAGGCCTGTAATCTTTCCGATGAGGATATACACTACGGCAAGAAAAATCAAAAGGATACCAACAAGACCGGAATACAGACAGATCTTGACAGGTAGGTTGGAAAAAGAAAAGATGGCATCCAATGCCAGCGAAACCAGTTTGCGGGATGTCATTTTAGATTCACCTGCTTCCCGCTCTGGTCTTGAGTAGGAAACGGAAGCCTGTTTAAAACCGATAAAAGCACGAAGCCCGGGCAGGTAGCGGTTTTTTTCCTGGAGGGATAAAAGTGCAGCAACCGCGTTCTTTGTCATAATGGAAAAATTACCCACCTGGCGGATGTGTTCCAGCCGGGAGAGGTACCGGTATATCGAATGGAAAATGCCTGTAGGAACTTTTCTTGAGGAAACTTCATTTCGTTCAGTTCGCTCACCATAAACAATTTCAGCTGCTTCTTTTTTCAGGAGATCATACATCACCGTAAGAAGTTCGGGAGGATCCTGCAGATCTCCGTCCATCATGGCAATGTAGTCGCCTTTGGCATAAGTCAGCCCGGCTGTATATGCGGCCTGGTGTCCAAAATTCCGTGAAAGAGAAAGCACTTTGAATCTTTGATCAGCAATATGGCATGCGTTTAATTCTTGTGCGGACCCATCAGTACTGCCATCATCTACAAAAACCACTTCATAATCTTCCCCGATTTTATCCATAGCCGTTTTAACCCTTTCAAACAGCCGGCTGATCAGGATGGATTCATTGTAAATCGGTATAACTAGGCTAATCATGATGGCCTGATGATGGATGATGAGTGGCTAAATTATAGTTCGTGGGGGGCAATTCCAATAAAATCACCGAAATCAGTAAAATACACAATAGTATTTGTTTAGATCCGTTCTGGCGTATACCGGGCGCTAAATAAAATCCCTGTCACCCTTAATCGTTTTTACTTATTGCAAAAATAATTTTACTGAATGATGCCACGGAAGCCCATAAATAGTTGTCACCTCGTAATTATCAAATTGATAGATATTAATATTTTTTTAAAAAGACGTTCTTATTTATAGGAACTCGACAATAATTTTTTATTCTTGCACAACTTTTAAAATGGCCGGAATTTCAGTATGGCTTAGAGGCACATTTACTTATGAACAAGAACCACCTGTCTGACATGGTCTCGGAAAAAAGACCCCAGGTTATACATATTTCACCAGAACTGGAAAATGAGGTCGATTACACTTCAACACGATCATTTTTTTTCAAAAGGGTTCTTGATATTATTCTTTCATTTTTCATTCTCACATTTATTTTATCGTGGCTGTTGCCGGTTCTTGCCATCATGATCCTCATGGATTCCCGCGGACCGGTATTTTTTGTTCAGAAGAGAGTGGGTGCTGGTGGAAAAGTGTTCAGATGCTATAAGTTGCGTACCATGTACGTGAACCATTTGGCCAATGTGCAGCAGGCGCAGGCTAATGATCCACGGATAACGTCATTTGGAAAATTTTTAAGGCTCTCCTGCCTGGATGAATTACCGCAGTTCCTCAATGTGCTTATTGGCAATATGAGCATTGTCGGACCAAGACCTCATATGCTGAATGACTGCAAGGAATTCTCATCTGTTATTAAAAATTATGGCAGCAGGTCATTGGTGAAACCCGGCATAACAGGCATGGCACAGGTGAAAGGATTCCGGGGCAAGACAAATGATTATTTTGATGTTGCCCATCGTTATAAATGGGATATGTTCTATATCAGGAATTGCAGCATGCGTCTTGATATGCAGATCATAAAACTTACTGTCAGTTATACACTATCCACTATTTATTCGAGTATTGCACATCGCAGAAACGAAAAGAAAAAGGTGAAGTACCAGCTGGAAACTCCCGAATACCTTAATTGAAACATTGTTCATGCAAGCAGACTACACTTCAAAAAATAAATTGGAATCAGTGTCATCCAGGACGGGTGAGGCGAAAAAATCCGTTGCCATCCAAGGAAGCAGGGATCCTTTTATTGTGCCAGTTAGTGCAGTCCTTATTACATACAATGAAGAATCC